>JAJZJY010000225.1 GCA_021809885.1 Actinomycetes bacterium | reverse complement strand
CCGAGCTGATCCGCCGGGGCCGTGGAGACCGCATCCTGGTGGTCACGCCCCGCCACATCCTCGAGCAGTTCCAGCTGGAGTGCTGGACCCGCTTCGCCATCCCCCTCGTCCGTCTCGACTCGGAGGGCATCCAGCGGGTCCGCCAGAAGATCCCCCCGACCCGCAACCCGTTCACCTACTACAAGCGGGTGATCATCTCGATCGACACCCTGAAGAACGAGGGCCGCTACGGCCACCACCTCGAGGCCGTCCGTTGGGATGCCGTGGTCATCGACGAGTGCCACAGCTTGATCAACTCCTCGACCCTCAACTCGAAGCTGGGCCGTCGCCTCGCCCCCCGGACCGACGCCCTCATCCTGGCCAGCGCCACACCCCACAACGGCAAGCCAGAGAGCTTCGCTGCCCTCGTCTCGATGCTCGACCCCACCGCCATCGCCGATCCCCGGCACTACGGCGCGGACGACATCCGCCCCGTCTACCTCCGCCGACACAAGGAGAGCCCTGACGTCAAGGCGGAGGTGGGCGCCCAGTGGGCGGCGCGCCTGCCGCCTCTGCCCGTCCGCATCCCCGCCAGCCCGGAGGAAGACGCGGTCTTCGCCGAGCTGGCTGACACCTGGCTCTACCCCCAAGCCGGCCGCTCGCCCGCCACCGGACAGGGTCGGGTCCTGTTCCCCTGGACGCTGCTGAAGGCGTACCTCTCCTCCCATCGCGCACTCCTCGAGACCGTCGAAGCCCGCCGCAAGACCCTGGCCGCCCGGGAGGGAGCCGACACCGACACCACCGCCGAGGACGACGCGCTCGCCCGCCTGGCAGAGCTGGCCAGCCGGATCGACGACACCAACTCCGCCAAGCTCGCCGCCCTCCTCAGCGAGTTGCGCACCGTCGGCGTCGGCGCCGGCTCGGCCACCCGGGTCGTGCTCTTCTCCGAGCGCCACGCCACCCTCCGCTGGCTGGAGCGGGCCCTGCCCGCCGGCCTCGGACTCGACGCCACCGCCGTCCGGGTCCTCCACGGCGGCCTCGCCGACGTGCGCCAGCAGGAGATCGTCGAGGAGTTCGCCCTGGCCGACAGCCCGGTGCGGTTGCTGCTCACCGGCGACATCGCCTCCGAGGGTGTCAACCTGCATCGCCAGTGCCACCACCTCGTCCACTTCGACGTCCCCTGGAGCCTCATCACCATCGAGCAGCGCAACGGCCGCATCGACCGCTACGGCCAGCTCCGACCCCCCGAGATCCGGGCCCTGCTCCACGTCCCGTCCCACTCGCGCCTGGACGGTGACCTCGACGTCATGGCCAAGCTGCTGGCCAAGGAGCACCGGGCCCACCTCGCCTACGGCGACAGCGGCTCGCTCATGGGCCTGCGGGTCGCCACCGACGAGGAGGACCGCATCAAGGAGGCACTCGCCGCCCACCGCCCGCTCGACGAGGTGGTACCCGACGAGCCCGCAGCCGGCGGCTTCGACCTGCTCGCCCTCCTCGCCGGCGGGCGGGGAGCCACCGCCGTTCCCACCGTCGCACCTCCGAGCCTCTTCGCTGACGACATGGCCTTCGTCGACGAGGCGCTGCACGAGGTCTTCGACGACCCCGACCACGAGCTCGACATCCGCCGCGACGAGACCCACGGCCTGCTGACCCTGGTCCCGCCCGCCGACCTGACCCGCCGCCTGGAGGTCCTTCCCCAGTCCTATCTCGCCGATCAGAAGGTCACCGAGCGACTGCGGCTCACCACCGACGCCGACGTGGCCAACGCTCGGCTGGCCGCTGCCCGCCAGTCCGGCACCACGCTGTGGCCCGACACCGTCTACCTCACCCCCCAGCACCCGGTGGTCGAATGGCTGGTGGACAAGGTCCTCGTCCAGCTGGGCCGCAACGAGGCACCGGTGCTGAGCGGCCCGGTCGACGAGCCGCTCTTCCTCCTCCAGGGTGTGTGGTCCAACCAGCGGGGCCAGGCGACGGTCGTGGAGTGGATGGCCGTGGACGGCCTGCCCCGCTGGCCACGCGTCCGGCCCCTCGCCGAGGTGATCGGCCCGGCGGGGCTCGGTCCGGGCATGGCCAACCCCGGCGCCACCACTGAGTTGCACCCTCTCCAGCAGCTCGTGCCGGCCGCCGTGGACGCCGGGCGCAACACGCTGTTGGAGGAGCGGGCCGTTCTCACCGAGCGACTCACACGACGCATCGAGGATCACGCCGACCGTCTCAGGCAATGGGGGGAAAGGGCCGGCCACCTCGCTGCCGAGACCGACTCGGTGCCCCTCCGCCGCCAGCGCGAACGCGACGTCGAGCGGGTGATCGCCGACACCGAAGCACTTCTCACCTCGCTGGGCACCGCCGGCCAGCCCCTCGTCCGGGTGGTTGCGGTGATCGTGCCGGGGGACGGCCGCTGATGTTCCCGGCCGTCACCAACCGCGGCGAGTACCTCTCGGACCACTACCTCGACGCACTCGTGCAACAGGACCTCGGCGGCCTGCGCGCCCGTTGGGACGCGGCCGAGGCGAAGGGCGAGCCGACTCCCCGTACCGGGCTGCGGGCCGTGCCCCGCCCGTTCTTCGCTGCCAAGGCGGCCTGGACCGACAGCCACGACCGGGACCCGAGGGCTGTGGTGGCGGCCCACGACGCGATCCTCGCCGCCCTCGGGTTCCGGCCCGAGCGAGCCGAGCTGCCCTTGGTCACCGGCGACCAGCTACGGGGCCACGTCGTGACCGCGGCCACCCTCCACTCGCACACCGGGCTGGTCGCCGCCGCCGTGGGCCTGTCGTGGGCCGACGACCTCGATGCCGCTCTGGACCCCTCGGGCGCCGGTGGGCTACTCGACCCGATCCAACTGGCCGGCGAGCGTTCAGCCCGCCGATCCGCCTCCGATGCCGCCTCCCTGCTCTTCGCCAACGACGAGCCACCCCGCTTCGTCCTCCTCCTCGCCGGAGGGCTCGTGATCCTCGCCGACCGCACCGCTTGGGCCGAGGGCCGCTTCCTTGCCGCCGACCTCGACCTGGCCCTCGAGCGGAGGGATCTTTCCCCGAGAGGAGAGCTGGCGACGATCGCCGTCCTCTTCTCCGCCGACGCCCTGCTCCCCGACGAGGGCGAGGCCGTCATCGATCGGGTCCTCGACGGGTCCCGCCGCCACGCCGTCGGCGTCTCCGCCGATCTGCGGGAAGGTATCCGCCAGTCGGTGGAGATCATCGCCTCCGAGGTCATCGCCCGCCGACGCGACCGCCACCTCCCTGTCGACAACCTCCCGGAGCTTCCCCGCAAGCTCACCAACGAGGCTCTCCGCTTCCTCTACCGTCTGCTGGTGCTCTTCTTCGCCGAGGCCCGCCCCGAGCTCGGCATCCTCCCAGTGGACTGCGAGTACTACCACGACGGCTACGGCCTCGACCGTCTCCGCGATCTGGCCCTCGTCGATCTCACCACCGACAGCGACCGTGACGGCCACCACCTGCACGACTCCCTCGACCTACTGTTCAGGCTGGTCAACGACGGCTACCACCACGCCGAGGTCACCCAGGTCCTCGTCCCTGCCGACCTCGGCGACGACACCGGCCTCATGTTCCCAGCCCTCCACGCCCAGCTGTTCAGCCCGGCGGCCACGCCGCTCATCGACAGCGTCCGGTTGCGCAACGAGCCCCTCCAAACGGTCCTGCGTCTCCTCATGCTGTCCAAGGAGAAGAAGGGCCGCGACCGAGGCTTCGTCTCCTACGCCCAGCTCGGCATCAACCAGCTCGGCGCCGTCTACGAGGGGCTGATGGCCTACACCGGGTTCTTCGCCCCCGATGACCTGTACGAGGTGGCCCGCCCCGGCGCCCAGGACAAGGGCACCTGGGTGGTCCCCGCCGACCAGGCCAACGACCTGTCTTCCGACGCCTTCGTCACCAGGGCCGACCCCGAGACCGCCACCGCCCGCCGGGTCCGCCACGAGAAGGGCTCGTTCGTCTTCCGTCTCTCCGGCCGGGACCGCCAGCGTTCCGCCTCGTACTACACCCCGGAGGTCCTCACCCGCTGCGTGGTCCGCCACGCCCTCGCCGAGCTGATCACCGAGGACACCCCAGCCGCGGACATCCTCGCCCTCACCGTGTGCGAGCCAGCCCTCGGCTCCGGCGCCTTCCTCAACGAGGCGGTCAACCAGCTGGCCGCCGAGTACCTCCGCCGCCGCCAAGCCGAGACCGGCAGGACGATCGAACCCGACGCCTACCCGGCGGAGCTCCAGAAGGTCAAAGCCCACCTGGCCCTCCACCAGTGCTACGGCGTCGACCTCAACGCCACCGCCGTCGAGCTCGCCGAGGTCTCCCTCTGGCTCAACTGCATGCACCCCGGCCTTGAGGCCCCCTGGTTCGGGCTCCACCTGCGCCGCGGCAACAGCCTCGTCGGCTGCCGCCGGGCCACCTACGCCCCCGACCTGCTCGCCAAGGCGGCATGGCTCACCGTCCCGCCCGAGGATGGTCCACCCGGCGGGATCCACCACTTCCTCCTCCCCGCTGCCGGCTGGGGCTCTGTCGCCGACGCCAAGGAGGCGAAGGAGCTACGACCCGAGGCCGTGGCCGCCCTCAAGCAGTGGCGCAAGACCATCACCCGGCCTCCGTCCAAGCCGCAGACCTCCCGGCTGCTGGCCCTGGCCGGGCGTGTCGAGACCCTGTGGGCTCTGGCCGCCCAGCGCCTCCGCCTGGCCGAGGCCGGCCTCCGCCGCCCGATCCAGGTGTGGGAGGGCCCGCCCACCGAGACGTCCCTTCCGCTGACCCGGGAGGCCGTCCAGCAGCAGCTGACCGAACCCAACCCCCCTCTCGGTCGCCTCCGCCTCGCGATGGACGCCTGGTGCGCCATGTGGTGGTGGCCGCCCGACGGCCCGACGCCCCCGACCATGGACGACTGGCTGTCCGCCCTGGAGGGCCTCCTCGGCATCGGCCCGGCCGAGGTCCCCCTCGGTCAGCTCTCACTGCTCGACGCCCTCGACGACACCGAACGCCAGCTCACCTTCGACTGCGGCATGCGCCTCGCCGACGACGTCGTAGCCGACCACCCGTGGCTCGCCCAGGTCCGAATGATCGCCGCCCGCGAAGCCTTCTGGCACTGGGACCTCGAGTTCGCCCACGTCTTCGCCGCCGGCGGCTTCGACCTCCAGGTCGGCAACCCGCCCTGGGTCCGCCCGACCTGGAAGGACGACGCCGTCCTCGCCGATCTCGACTGCTGGTTCGGCGTCACCGACAAGCCCACCGAGAAGGACTTCGCCGCCCGCCGCCGGGAGGTGCTGAGAAACCCGACCAACCAGGAGCGCTACCTGGCGGACGTCACCTCCGCCGCCGGGCTCAACGCGATGCTCGGCTCACCCGTCGAGCGCTCGCTGCTCTCGGGGATCCAGACCAACCTGTACATGGTCTTCATGGACACGGTCTGGCGCCACGCTGCAGCCGCCGGCGTCAGCGGTCTGCTGCATCCAGAAAGCCATTTCACCGAGCCGAAAGGCGCTGCGCTTCGCCGAGCTACCTACCACCGGCTGCGCCGCCACTGGCAGTTTGTTAATGAGTCCAAGCTATTCGAGGACGTTCACAACATGTGGACATTCGGAGTTCACATTTACGGGCATGAGAGCTTGGTGCGATTCCTACAGATGTCCTACCTGCAGGACCCCGCAATGGTGGATCTTTCCCTCGTCCACGATGGCAGCGGCGAGGTGCCGGCCATCCAGTACCCCGGCGGGGGCTGGGACCTCCGTCCCCACGCCGCCCGAGTGCTCGCGATTGACGAGGGTGTGTTGCTGTCCTGGGCCCAGCTGTTCGACGAGCCGGGCACGGCGCCCGACGAGGCCCGGCTGCTCCGGCCGGTCAGCCGGGCCGACCTCGAGGCCCTGGAGGTGCTGGCCGCCGCACCGCTGCGCCTGGCGGACCACCGGTACTCGTGGACGTCGGGATTCCACGAGAAGGGGGCCAAGGAGGACGGCACCATCCGCTGGGACACGCAGGTTCCGGTGTCGTGGGACGAGGCGATCCTCCAAGGCCCTCACTTCACGGTGGCCAACCCGTTCGCCAAGCAGCCAAACGACGGTTGCAGAAGCAACAAGGACTACAGCGCCTGGGACCTGGAGCGGCTGCCCGGGCGGCCCATCCCCCGGACCAACTACCAACGGGCCTGCAACCGCGACACCTACGAGGCGGCGATCGACCACTGGCACGGCCGCCCGTCGACCTCCTACTGGCGGCACATCCACCGGGAGATGACCCAGCCCGGACTGGAGCGATCCGTGCAAGGAGCGCTGCTGCCGCCGGGGCCGGCGCACATTCATGCCTGCTTGACCTACACGTTCGAGCTGCGGACGCTCGCCCGATTCGCCGGGCTCATGGCCAGCATCCCCGTCGACTACGTATTCAAGGTCTCGGGCGCCGGGCACGTGGCCGAGCACCAGCTCAACCGTCTTCCTCTGCCCGACGCCGGGCCGTTCGACTCGGCGCTCCTGCTCCGCACGCTGCGGCTCAACTGTCTCACCGCGGACTACGCCCCGCTGTGGGCCGAGTTGTGGGACCCGGCGTGGCGGCAGGACGCGTGGACCGACCCGGTGAGTGACCGACCCTTGCTCGGAGCGGTGGAGCCGGCCTGGTCGATGGCCACACCACTGCGGACCGACTACGACCGGCGGATGGCACTGGTAGAGCTCGACGCCTTGGCCGCGCTGATGCTGGGGCTGTCGGCGGAGCAGCTGTGCGCCATGTACGGGACGCAGTTCCCGGTGCTGCGCAAGTACGAGTACTCGATGGCGTTCGACGCCCGGGGGCGGAAGATCGCCAAGGACCACCAGGCGGCCGGGGTGCGCCAGGAGAAGGGGGACTGGGACCTGGTGGCGGCCTGGATGGACGATCCCAGTTCGGTCGAGGTGCCCGACCGGTACCAGTCGCCGTTCGTGCGGCCGGACCGGGAGAAGGAGATGACCCGGGCCTGGGAGGAGTTCGCCAGGCGGGCGGGCCAGGCGTGATCCCGAGCCTTGTCGCCGGCGAGCTGCGAGAGGCGCTCATAGAGTACCTGTCGACCACCTTCGCGCTCTGCGACGACGACGTTCGGGCCGAGCTGGCCCGGTTCCTCGGCGACCCGGCCGAGGGTATCTTCCGGGGGCCGTTCCTGCGGGTGCGCACCCCGTTTCGCCCCGTCGACGACGGGTGGGCCTGTCCGCTC
>JAJZJY010000224.1 GCA_021809885.1 Actinomycetes bacterium | reverse complement strand
GGATCGACCGCCTCGGCCGGTAGCGATACCGAGGCTGGTGTCGGGGCTGGTGTCGGGGCCGGGTCGGGGGCCCCACGCGCCTTCAGGTAGGCGCCGAGCGCGGGTGAGTCGCCGCTGGGCGGGGCGGAGCGAGGCTCGGCGGGGCGGGGCGGAGCTGGGCGGGGCAGGGCACCGCTGGGTGGGGCGGGGCTGGGCGGGGCGGTGCCAAGCTCGTGCACACGCCTTTCGAGCCGCTCGAGCCGCTCGAGGATCGCGCCGGCGCCGTCATCGACCTCTGGGTGAGTAAGACGGACGAGAGCGACCTCGAGAGTCGTACGGGCGTCCAGAGCGTCGTGCATATCGACTATCGCCTTGCCGATCATTTCGAGCGCACGTACACACCTTGCCGGACCGAAACTACGGCTGTCACCTTCGCCGAAGGTCACAGCCGGCCGGGAGGACCGGTCCAGATCGGGGGCCACGGTGGAGAGAAAGATCTCTCTCAGCCCGTCGACGAGCTCCGCGGCCAACCGAGCCGCGTCGAGCCCCGCGACCATCGCTTGCTCAACGGCGCCAAGTGCCAGATGAGTATCTCTTTCCGCAATCGCTCCTATGAGGTCACGGACAAAACGCCCGTCATCCTCGACGAATCCCGCTGCGACGACGAGATCGAGAGCAGAAAGAGCGTCCCTCGCAGATCCGTGCGCGCGGCGCACCGCGGCCTCGATACCCTCCGGCGGGAGCTCCAGGCGGGCGTCCTGCGCAACTTCGCCGAGAAGCTCCACGAGCGTGGACGGCTCGAGAAGGTGGAACTCGAAGTGCTGAGTGCGGCTGCGGATAGTCGGCAGCACCTTTTGCGGGTCTGTCGTGGCCAACACGAACACGACGTGCGAGGGTGGCTCCTCGAGAGTCTTCAATAGGGCGTTCGACGCGGCGGTCGAGAGCATGTGGACCTCGTCGACGATGTAGACCTTCCACTTTCCCGGCGTCGCAAGGGAGGCCCGCGCAACAAGGTCGCGCATGGCCTCGACGCCGTTGTTGGAGGCAGCATCGAGCTCATGGACGTCGAGCGAGGCTCCACGGGCGATGTCGAGGCAGGAATCGCAACGGCCACACGGCTCGCCCTCTTCCGGACTCGCACAGTTCAGCGCCTTCGCGAGTATGCGAGCCGTCGAGGTCTTGCCGGTCCCTCTCGGGCCAGAGAAGAGATATGCGTGAGCAACGCGCTCGTCCCGAACGGCGTTGCGCAGGCCGGGCACCACGTGCGCCTGACCGCGGACCTCCGCAAAGCGTTGGGGCCGGTACCGCCTGTAGAGCGATTGGAACTGGTCGGCCACGACAACTGACATTAGGGCGACCGGCGAGCAGGCGCGGCGCCGGGGCGGGCGGCCTGGTTGATCGAGGCCGATACAAAGACGGCGCTGCCGAGCGCAGCAGCCAGGTCGCCTGCGGCACACCAGCTGTTCCGCTGAGAGCTGCTGCCTTCCGGCCCTGACTCGGTTCACGGTCGCCAATTGCGCAGAACCCGGCCGCTGCGCGCGGCAGCGCCGAGCTAACAAGATACCCTGAGGCGCCGCCGGCGTTTACCGCGCCGGCTCGGAGGAGTGCGAGAGCGGCCGAATCGGCACGATTGGAAATCGTGTGACCTGCAAGGGTCCGTGGGTTCAAATCCCACCTCCTCCGCCGTTGTCGAAGCTGCAACGTCGCCCCTGGTGACGGGGCCCCTCCGGTGTCCGCTCGGTCGGGCAGCAAGTAACTCTCTTTCACACCTTCACACCCCGGCGCGGTGTCGTAAAGCTCCTCCTGCGGCGCCCAAGCTCACGGGCGCGCGCACCTCCTGTCTACGATTGCACCATGAGCACTGACCGGGACAACGAACGACCAGCTCCCTCGCTGGTCCTGTTGCGCGCTCACCGCGACGAGATCCTTCGAGTGGCCGCCAGGCGTGGGGTTTCCAACATCCGTGTCTTCGGATCGGTGGCGCGAGGCGAAGCGACCCCGACGAGTGACATCGATCTTCTTGTCGAGTTCGAGCGGGGGCACCGCGGGCTCGACCTCTTCGCGTTCGCTCGCGAGGTCGAAGATCTTCTCGGCTACCCCGTCGAGATCGGGACGGGCCTTGAGGAGGCCGTCCGCGAGCGCATCGAGTCGCAGCTCGTTTCCTTGTGACAGAGCATGACGACACGCTGTACCTCGCGCACATCGACGCCACCGCTGCGCTGATCGAGCGGACGGCGCTGCTCCGCGGGCGCGCGGAGTTCGACAGAGACTTCGAACTTCGCGACGCCACCATGTATCGCCTCCAGACCTTGGCGGAGTCGACGCAGCGCGTCGCTGCATCGTTCAAGGAGGCGCACCCTGAGATCCCGTGGGACGACATCGCCGGGTTCCGGAACCGTGCCGTTCACGGCTACCTGACCATCGACCTCGACATCGTCTGGGACATCGTCGAGCGTGACGTCAGTCCCCTGGCTGAGTGCGCCCGGCTGGAACTCGATCACCGCCGTCAGCTGGAGCGTCCAGGACGGGACCTCGGTCTCGGTTTATGACCGCCGATGCAGTATGCAGGGGCTCATCGATCGATCCACGTCACGGCCCCTGAGCCTTTCAGGAACCGAGACAACGGTCCGGCAGGCTCCAAAGCGTCTGCCTGAGCTGGCGTAGCTCACCCAGCTATGGCCACAATTCCCGCAGGTGAGGGTGGGCCACGGTTGAAGGAGAGAACGATTCCAAGATCCACGTGGAGCTACTCCGAATCGTTTCGCATCGACTCCCCCCCATGCGAGGAGTCCCGGAATCAGCGAGGGTGACGACCTCTCGCATCTTCTCGCGTAGCTCTTGGGGAACATGTCCTTCAAGTCGACACTCATGAGCGAGCTTACGTACGTCGTCGCGCTCCAGCTTGAGACCGTACTCGGTGCAAACCCAGCGCTTGAAGTCTTTCTGACCACGGTCCTTCCATGCAGCCTTGGCATCTTTCCAACCGGGAAAGTCACCTGTCGCGTGGCGTTTGCATATCTCATCGCTGAGGTACTCGACGATGTCCCGCTTGGCGAGCTTCATCTCTTTGATTAGGCGCGCCGCGCGCCGCTCCTCGTCTCCCCAGCTTTCACCTCGGCGGACGCGTCCCTGATTCGTGTTGTCAGTCAGGATAGCGATTGGGATCCCCAATGCCGCGATCACCTCGGAGTCAACCAGGCTCAAAAGATTGTGGGTGCCATGCACGGGAAACACGCTGACGCCTGCTGTATCGAGCTCTTCGCCGAACATCTCGCTCAGGACGGCAACGTCGTGGGGTCCCTCGACGAAGAGAACGAGCCGTGTGAGCAGCAGCAGGTCGCTTGGCCTAAGGCCGAGCTCTTTAGAGACGGCTCCAAGTTCTGTCTGGGGTTTCTTCGTGATGGTACGCGGGCTCGCGCTTCCGCCGTCATTTCTTGCCAAGAGGACGAGGCCACCGAGTTTTGTCGGCAGATCGAGGAACCTCGGGTGGTGTGTCGCAACTACAACAGTGCCGGCCTCGCGGGCGAGGTCACCGAGCCACTCGCGCACCGACTCGATGGCGGCCGGGTGTAAAGCCTGCTCGGGCTCGTCTACGAGGTACACGCCGCGCCTGTCGCGTCGAGGCGCGAGACGAAGTGCGCTGCATCCCTCAGGGTTGTCGCGAGCTGCAAAGGCGATCTGCCTCGCCTCGTTGGGGTTATCAACAATGGAACTGTCCTTGTTGAGCACCTCGAGCCGCCCGGCAGCGAGCTGACGGGCGGCGAGCCTCAGCGTCCCGGCAACCCAGCGAGCGACACCGTAACCCACAACCGAGAGGTCAAAGTGGGCACCGCTCTCTACAAAGCACACCCGCAGCTTGGGTCGGTTGTCCCCCGACCAGCTTTTCGGCGTCGTCACTCCCGGACCCACCGCACCACAGACCGCCGTGCCCCTCGACGGCGGGCTCACCTGTCGCGCCCCGGAGACTGCGAAATTGCCGCCTTGACACAAAGAGGATTTGATCGGTGCCCTCCACTCGATCGGTATGACCGCGTTAGGTGTCACGCGTTCGGCGCCGGTAGCCAGTCTCCGACCTCGCCGTGCCTGCGTCAGCTACGGGGATTCTGGTGCAATAGGACATGGATGGGGCCGGCGTCATCGGTGGGAGCTCACGAACCGGTCGGTGGTCGTATTAGCCGCTGTCCGCAGGGCGGCACGCGAGTGCGCCCACAGTGATCGCCGCCTTTGATAATCTTTGCCGTACAATTTATGCGGCCTTCCGCCCAGACCTCGCGGCCCGAATCTCAGTGGAGGTTTCGCGGCAATGGCGACCGAACGTCAACTTTCGGAGATGCTGAGCGAGTTCGCCCGGACGATGGTGACCGACTTTCCCATCCAGAGGATTCTGGAACGCCTGGTGCAGCGGATCGTCGAGATTCTGCCCGTCACCGCTGCTGGTGTGACCCTCATTGCGCCGAATACCAGCCCCCGCTATGTAGCCGCGTCCGACGAGTCGGCATTGCGTTACGAGCAACTGCAGACGGAACTAGGCGAGGGCCCGTGCCTGGTCGCCTACAGGACTGGGAACGCCGTCGCGGTGGACGACCTGCGAATCGATGACCGCTTTAGCGTGTTCGGGCCCCGAGCGGTCGAAGCTGGACTCGTTGCAGTGTTCACCTTCCCGCTGCGCCAGGGCGACAAGCAACTCGGAGCCCTGGACTTGTATCGGGGCAGACCAGGGCTGTTAGACGACCGAGACATGGCGGCGGCGCAAACCTTGGCCGATGTGACCGCGGCGTATCTTGCCAACGCCCAAGCGCGGGCCGATCTTCAGGATTCCTCGGAGCGCTCGTATGCGAGCTCGGTGCACGACGCCCTTACCGGGCTTCCCAACCGCGTTCTTCTCGTCGGGCGCCTTCAGCATTCACTGAGGCGAGGGCGCCGGACAGGGAAGGCGATGGCGGTCCTCTTCGCTGACTTGGACCGGTTCAAGGCGGTCAACGACGCGCACGGCCACCCGGTCGGCGACGAGTTGCTTGTCGCCGTGGCCGACCGGCTTGGCGGGCTACTTCGCCCAGGCGACACTCTGGCCCGCATGTCCGGTGACGAGTTTGTCATACTCTGCGAGGACCTCGAAGAGGAAGCGCAAGCAGAGCTGATCGCCACTCGTGTTGTTGACGCTCTTTCCGCGCCCTTCGAGCTGTCCGGCATCGTTGTCGAGATATCGGTCAGCGTCGGCATCGCCTTCGCCGGCATAGGTGGGCAAATCCCCGAGCAGTTGCTCCGAGACGCAGATACCGCTATGTATCAGGTCAAACGCAGAGGCGGGCACGGCCATCAGGTCATGGACTTGCGCGAGCGACAACTGTCGCGGCGCCGGGTCAGCCTGCAGCTCGACCTACGAGGTGCCCTCGATCGAGGGGAGCTGCGAGCTGAGTATCAACCGATCGTCCACACCGCGGATGGCCGGGTGGTCAGCGTAGAAGCCCTCTTACGCTGGGACCATGCCATCCGCGGCGCGATACCACCTAAGACGCTCATCCCGCTGGCGGAGCAGTCCGGCCGCATCTCCGAGATCGGAAAGTGGGTGCTCGAGCAGGCCTGTGCCGACCGACACCGTTGGATCAGCGGAACGGGTTGCGACGACATCGGGATCGCGGTCAACGTGTCTGCCCACCAACTCATGGGGCCCGATTTCGTGGCCATGGTAGGGGGCGTTCTTGCCAGCACCCACACGAGCCCGGAGCTTCTCATGTTGGAGATAACCGAGAGCGTCTTCGTCCAAGACGCCGATCGAGCGCTCATCGTCCTTAATGACATGAAGCAACTCGGGGTGATGCTGGCTTTAGACGACTTCGGCACCGGCTATTCATCGCTCAGCTACCTGCAGCGCTTCCCCGTCGACCTTGTCAAGATCGACCAAGGGTTCATCGCCGACCTAGGCCGCGACCAGACGAGCAACACCATCGTCGCGGCGGTCATTACGCTAGCCCACAACCTCGGAATGGGCGTCGTCGCCGAAGGTGTAGAAACCGCCGAACAGCAAGACCGACTAGTAGCGTTGGGCAGTGAATTCTGTCAGGGCTTTTACTTCGCACAACCTATGTCCGCGGCGGCCTTCGGCACCTTGACCAATCGGGTCGACGACAACGTCAACCTACGCCTTCCGGTCTCGGCGTGACGCTGGCTCATGTCACGATGGCCGAACGGCACCGGAACAAGTCGGAGCGTGAGCGTCGACAAGCTTAGCTGGGCCCATTCCTGACCCTAACCGTCTAAGAGCGCTTGCTCTTGCTAGCCGTCTTCGCCCAGCTCGACCCCCTGGGTGCCGGTGCCCCGCCCAGCTCGAGCCGTCGCCTGTCGGAATCCGCCGCAGCGTCGACCCGCTCCTTCTGGTTGCGCACTACAGCTCCCGCCTTGGTCTGGTGGGCAGCGTCTCATCCGCCTGCTCGCCGAGAAGGCCTCGGTCAGCAACCGGGATGCGAGTACCGGCGGCGCGCGGGCACCGGCGAAGAGGCAATCGCGGAGAGCTGACAGTTGGTGGAACTGCTTCCCCGGTCCCACCGGTGCACGCGCATTATCTAGCAGCTCGTTGTTTACTGCGTGATCCAGGTTTTGGATTTCAGCCGACCGCGAAGGAATCTCGCCGGCTAGACGTCGCCGCCGACGACAGTATGTAACAGACGGGCTCGACGTCGCAAGGAAGCGAGGCTCGAAAGCGGAAGGCCTGCCGTATCGCCTCCTGTCACCGGCCTATCTTGTGAGACGATATTTTTGGGAAGATGTGCTGCGGGAAAAAGGACGACGCGCCGTGCCTTTCAAAATGGCATCCTCGACCTAGGAGATGCGCAAATCGCGGATATCGACCGTTCCCGCCGGCGGTACCCTCTAGTCGCGTAACACAGACGCGTTAGTCTGGCCCTTCTATTAGGTACGCCGTGACGCGAAGGATGCACCAAATGACTGCTCACTCGCCATATATTTGCCTTCCCGCCTTGGAGGTAGTCTCCTTTCCGCGGGCTGTCTATCGCCCTCATGTCATATCCCCACGCGTGACTATCGCGGGTGGCTACTAGTGGGCGTAGCATTCGTAGCTCACTGCATGCTAAATCAGAACGCCAAGACCTACGGGGGCGCTCGGTGCCCGGGAATCTACTCTCCGTTAGTCGACGAGGTCCGGGCTCGCGGTTGG
>JAJZJY010000223.1 GCA_021809885.1 Actinomycetes bacterium | reverse complement strand
GCCGACGCCGATACAACTCCAGCCATTCGCCATGGCGCCGCTGGAGATAAGCCAGCACCACGTCGTCCTTGGAGGCGAAGTTGTTGTACAAGGTCATCTTGGCCACGCCGGCAGCAGACGTGATCATGTCGATGCCCGTTCCGTTCACCCCGTGGTTGTAGAAGCACTCCGCTGCGGCGTCCAACAGCCGCTCCCTCGCTGGGGGGCGCCGTCCAGACGGGGGGTGCCCGCTCTTGTTCGAGTCATGTTGCGGCGGCACCGTTCGTCTCCTCTGATTAGGTAGGACAGTCTACCTAATCAGAGGCTGCAGCCGGCTGCGACGACGCTCGTGGTCGCCGAGACCGTCCACTTTGGCGATGATCCGGGCCCGGAAGTAGTCGAGGTAGCCGAGGAAGACCTCGGCTCGGGAGCCGACAGGCAGGGTGGGGCTCGGGAAGGCGTCGTCCACCATTCCAAGATGACAGGGGGTCTCGTGGAGGAGCCGGCGGACGAGGATCGCCGCCGGTGGCGTCTGCTCGGCGACGAGGGTGTCGTCCGCCAGCACGCCTACGGCTCCTGCCTGCCGCTCGACGCTGCGAGAGCAGCGGTGCGCCGGGTCGCCGGCAGGCTTGTCGCCGGCCTGTCCGGCGCGGCCGGCCAGCGGGGGCTGCGCCTCGGGGGTTCAACGAGGTGACCTGGGGCCGCTACCGGCCCGCACCGGGCGCATCACCCGCCACGCCGACCCGGCCGACTACGGCGGGGTGATCGCCACCTTCACGCTGCGAGGCGCCGCCACCTTCCGGGTGTTCGGCCCTGATGGCGGGGCGGTCGAGTGGGAGACCGGTGCCGGCCAGCTCGCCTTGCTGCGCGGGTCGGGCTGGCCGCACGAGGCGAGCCGCTGCCCGCTTCACGAGGTCGATCCTCCGGGCTTGGGGGGCGGATGATCATGACTCTGTGCTGCAACTCGGGGGGCGCGGGCGCCGGGTACAGGCTGTGAGCGACGGGCCGGCGGGCGACGCTGAGCGGCTGGTGCATGACGGGGTCAGCGAGGTGTGGCGGGTCGGGCGGACCGTGCGCCGTCCGGGTAGGCCGCGGCGCCCATCCTGTCGCCCGCCCTCGGGCGAAGACCGGCTGTGACATGCCGGGTCGTCAGGTGCATGGCAACCTGTGATGTGCGCGGGAGGCGAACACATCGACGACAGTCGTGGTGGGGCGTCGTGTGGCGGGGTCTCCGATGGCGGCAGCGCGCTTCGGTCATGATGCTCGCGGTCGCCGCTGTCGCTGTGGCGGGCGGTGCCGTCGGGCCGGTGTTCCTCCGATCGGCCGGCGACTCTTCACTCGTGGCAGCCGTGGGTGCCGCACCCGTCGCCTCCACGGTGACGACGAGCGGTCAGGGCGGGCGGGCGTTGTGGAAGGAGCTGGAGCGGCTCGGTGCTGCTCCGCCCGGCGGCCGGAAGGGATGGTTCGGGCCTCCTTCGATAGAGGGCGCCGCCGGTGTGCGCCTGACCGATGCGCAGGGCAATCCCTTCGCCACGCAACTGATCGCACGCTCCGGCCTCTGCGCCCACTTGTCGTTCGCCACCGGCCACTGCCCCCGAGGGGTTGGCGAGGCCGCCATTTCCGCCCGCAGCGCCCGGATCCTCGATGTCGGCCTCGGCTCCCGCCTGCGGACCACCACCACACCGGGGTTCAACGCGCCCCGGCTATCGGTCGTGGGCATCTACCGGCTGCCGACGGTGACCTCCGCCGGGTACTGGAACGACCCGGCGGACTTCAGCTTCGGGGCCGGTACGCCCAACCTCGGTGCCGTCGACGCCACGATGGTCAGCCCGCCGACGGTGTGGCTGGCGGCCTTCCTCGGCGACGTGCCCTCCCTGTCCATGACATGGCAGGCCCGGCCGTCCGGGCTTCGCAACGGGCCGCTCGGCGCCCTGCGGCAGGCGCTGGTCGCCTACCGCACGAGAGCGTCGCGGTACGGGTTGACGGTATCGACGGGACTGTTCGGCCTCCTGGGCGGCGTGCGGTCAGCAGGCACGAGCGCCGCCACGGTCGCTGACGTCGCATCGTTCGAGCTCGTCGGCGTGGGGCTCCTCGTGCTGTACCTCGTAGTGACAACCGCAGCGGCCGACCGCAGGGACGAGACCGAGCTGGCTGCCCGTCGTGGCTTCGCCCGCAGGCAGGCGCTCATAGTTGCGGTGGGCGATGTCGGCGTGATGCTCGCCCTGTCCCTGCCGCTCGGCCTCGCTGCGGCCTGGGCGGTGGTGCAGGCCGCAAGCGGACTCTTCTCCAATGGCACGCCGGTCACCCTCGACTGGGGAGCGGTCGCCGCTGCGGTCGCGGTGGTCGCTGCCGGATTGTTGGCAGCCGCCGTCGCGACCTGGGACCTGTGGCGCACACCCGGGCGCGCCGCCGACCGGAAGAGCCGCTCCCGGGCGGCCCGAGCAGCGGCCGAGTCCCTGGCCGTAGCGCTGGCGGCCACCGGCTTGGTGGCGCTGGCCGCCACTGGTTCCCTATCGGGGGGCGGAAGGGACCCCTTGGCACTCGCGGCGCCCGGGCTGCTCGCCGTGGGCGCCGGTGTGCTCGGACTCCGCCTGGCCGATGCGATGCTTCGCCTGGCGCTGCGAGCGACAGCGGGCTCATCCAACCTCGGACCCTTCCTCGCCGTGCGAGCCATCGTCCGGACCCAGCCTTCGCCCCTGCGCCGGACACTGGCCCTCACGGCTGCCGTCACCTTGGCGGGCTTCGGTGTCGAGGCCTGGGCGGTGACCGCCGCCAACCGGAGCCGAGTGGCGCTGGTCGACAACGGCGCGGCACTGGTCGCCGACGTCTCGGCCCCCGCTGGTTCCAGCCTCGCCACCCTGGTCGACCGTGCCGATCCGCAGGGACGCACGGCCATGGCGGTCGAGGAGATCCGTTCGCTCTCGGGTGACACCCTCGCCGTGCAGGCGGACCGCCTAGCGGCAGTTGCGGCCTGGCCGGCCCGTCTGTCGAGCCGACCGGTCAGCACCCTCGCCCGGTACCTCGACCCGCCGAGCCCATCACCCATCTCCTTCACCGGCAGCGCACTCTCCGCTGACGTGAGCCTGTCGCGTGGCTCGCCGCCCCTCCTCCTCACCGCCACGGTCTACAACAACACCGCCCAGGAGGAGGAGGTGACGCCGTTTGCCACCCTCCGGGCCGGCACTCGACGAGTGACCGCTTCGCTGAGCGGGTTCTGCACGACGACGTGCAGGCTGGTGAACCTGAGCCCCACCGTCGCCGGTGGCAACGGCGCCGTCCCGCCGCACGTCACACTGGCGTTGCTGCACCTCTCGACGCTCGATCCGGGTCGCCCCACAACCCTGGCCATCCACGCCGGCGTGAGGAACGCCTGGGCGGCCGAGCCGCCCGGCGTCATCGTCGCCCATGGAGCAGGCGGGATCCGATTCGTGATCCCGGGTGGGGATCTCACGGCGCAGGGCACCCAGCTCACACCCGTGGACGCGCCGTCCCCGATCCCCGCGGTGGCGACCACCACCGCCCTGACGCTCGGGGCAGTCACCCCTGGCAGCACCGAGTTCACCGCTACCGGCCTCGACGGCAACCCGATCGACGTCGCCGGCAATGTGTCAGCGACGCGGCTCCCGGAGCTCGGCTCCAACGCCGTCCTGGTGGGTCTGGGCAACGCCGAGCTCGCCCAGACCGGACCGTCTGTGGCGGTGAGCCAGGTGTGGCTCAGAGGCCGGAGCGCCGCTGCCGTGCTCCAACGACTCGAGCGTCTCGGCGTGAAGGTGAACTCGGAGCTGCCCGCATCGACGGCGCTCAGCCAGCTGGATCACGAAGCCGTCTCGGTCGTCTACGCGCTCGTCCTCGGTGCGGGGACCGGGGCGGCCCTGCTCGCCATCACGGTGACGGTGTTCATGTTCTTCGCCGGCCGGCGTCGGCGCCGCGCCGGCCTCCACGCGCTGCTGGTCGGTGGCGTCCCCTCCGCAAGCCTCCGTCGCGCCGTCATGGTCGAAACCGGCATCGTGCTCCTCGTGGCGCTGGCGCTCGGGGCTGTGACCGCCTGGGCGGCGTCAGGGTTGGCGCTCGCATCCCTGCCCGAGCTGACCGGAGGTTCTGGCGGGGTGCCTCTCCATCACCACGTCGTGGCCGCCCCCCTCCTGGCCGTGCTCGCTGCGCTCGCAGGAGCGTTCGCTGTGCTCACCGCTCTCGCCGCCCCTCTCATCCTCGGGCGGGGTAGCCGCAAAGTCCGGCGCGGGGAGTCATGACGGACGTGAGCCTGATGGGGGCGGCACCCTCAGCGGGTTCTGCCGCCACCCTCCGGGCTGTGGTCCACCTCTACCCGTCGTCGGACGGGGAGGTGGTCGCGCTTCGAGGGGTGGACCTCGACATCCGGGCAGGTAGTTCGGTGGCGTTGCTCGGACCCTCAGGAGCGGGTAAGTCCACGGTGCTCGCGCTACTCGCTGGTCGCTTTGTCGCCTCCGCCGGCCAGGTCCTCGTCGGCGGTGAGGACGTCGGCCGGATGGGGGCCGCTCGCCTTGCCCGGCTCCGGGCGCTCGATGTCGCGTTGGTCGTACAGGGCGCCGGTCGCAATCTCCTGCCCTACGCGACCGTGGGCGACAACGTCTGGTTCGCCCAGCGGGGCGCTGCTGCTCGCCGGGGTCCGCCCGCCCTCGACCCTGAGCAGCTGCTGCACATCTTCGACGCCACCGACCTCGCCGATCAGGTGTGCGGCGCGCTGTCACCGGGGGTGCAGCAACTCGCCGCCGTCATCGCCGGCGTGGCCCCGTTGCCCGGACTGCTCCTACTGGACGAGCCGACGAGCCGCCTGGAGCCGTCCGCCCGCGACCGGGTGCTGTCGGCGGTCTCCACCATCACGGCGCGCTTCGGGACGACCGTAGTGCTGGTGACCCACGATCCGGTCGTCGCGGAGTCCGCCGCCCGGGCCGTCACGATCCGCGACGGGCGGATCGGCGCCGAGGGCCTTGGCGGATCCGAGTACGCCGTCGTGGCACCGGATGGGTCCCTGCAGCTCCCGGCGGACGCGCTCGGTGTCCTCCCCCCCGGCTCGCTCGTGCGGGTGGCTCGCTGCGAGGACCACATCGAGCTGCGGAAGCAGTAGAGGTGACCTCCCGCGCCGTTGCCATGCCAGCCCTGACTGTCAGCGCCGACCGTGTCACCTACACCGAACCAGGTCGGCTGATCCTCGCCGACGTGACGCTGGTGGCGGCTCCCCGCCAACTCTTCACGATCGATGCCCCGTCGGGCGCCGGAAGCAGCCTCGTCCTCTCGATCCTTGCCGGATTGACCCTACCGTCGAGCGGCGTGGTCCGCTATGGGCACGCTCCGATCGACCACGGATGGCGATCGCTGCGTGCGGTGGTCGAGCAGGATCACCCGCTGGCAGCGGAGCTGACGGCCGCTGAGACCGTGTCCCTGCCGCTGCGCGCCGCCGGGCTGCGCCGCAAGCACCTCATGATGCGCACGGGACGCTGGTTGGAAGCGCTCGGACTCGCTGCTGCTTCCGAGCAGCTCGTCTCGGAGCTCTCCGGCGGCCAGCAGCAGCGAATCGCGATAGCCCGAGCGCTGGCCGCCGAGACACCCGTGCTGCTCCTCGACGACCCGACGGCGGAGCTCGACGCCGGCAACCGGGCGACGGTCATCAGCCTGATACGGGAGCGGCTCGCCTCCGGTGCCGTCGTCGTCGCCGCCACGCACGACCCCGAGCTTGTCGCGGTCAGCGATCGGCTGTTCACCATCGCCGACGGGCAACTCCGCGTGGCACCCGACCGCGATCCCCCGCTATAGGCGCCCCCTGTTGCCACCCGGTGCGGGTTGGACCAGGAGGCGCCGGCACCGGACCTACCGGCCGGTGCGCTCCCGGTGCCCGCACCCCGGCCAGCAGCAGGGCCGACGTTGGCCTTCCTCGAGCTCCTCCTGGGTACGACGGATGCGGCGTTCACGGGTGGCTTGTCGCTTGGCATCCTCCACCCAGCAGATGAACTCGTTCCGGGCCAGGGGAGTGATGTCGTTCCATGCGTCGAGGGCCCTGCGGCTGGCGGTCAATGCACCCTGAAGGTCGGAGGGAAGCTCGTGCACGACCCCACCCGGAATGCCGCTGCTCACCCTGGGAACGTTACCGGGCATCCCGGACCCCTACGGGCGGATCGTCGGACACGACCGTTGTCAACCGTCCGCTGGCGGTCTCCGAGCACGATCCCTACTCTTGCCGCAGGCATCGAGGGCAGTCGAGGGGGTGGCTCCGTGCTGACGATCAGCGGGTTGGAGCTCGCGTCGCTGTGGGCATGCCTGGCGCTCCTGCTCGTCATGAGCCGCCTGCTGGCGCGAGCCGTCCGGACGGTCGGCTGCCCACCGCTGGTGGGGGCTCTCCTCGCCGGCGTCGCCCTCCGTCACTCGGTCCTCACCTCGAGCGCCTACACCATCATCGTCACCGCTGCCATCATCACCACTGCACTCATGGCCCCCTTGGCCCGCAGGCTCGTCGGCAGCCCCGCCGAGCCGACAGCACCCGACGCTCTCCGACCCGCAGCGGTCCCCGCCGGCTGACGAGGCCCGCGGTCCGTCGGACCGGCGTCGAGGCGGCTGCGGGCAGATGACGCGTCGCCTGCCGTGTGCGTTCCGGCCCCGTGCCGGCGTTGTGCCTGTGCCGTGTCGGTGACCTACGCGGTGAGCGCCGTCGCGGAGCAGCACGCAGGTGGACGTCGCTTCGGCGCCCGCACCGGCCCAGCGCGCGACAACTCGGCTTCCCCCGGTCGGCTACAAGACCGATCAGACGCGCACAGTGGTGGTCCCCCGAGCCCTCCAACCGGTCATTGCTCCGCAGCCCGCTGACGGTCGGCGACGGCAGCAGCGGCCTCCCGGGATGCCAGGTGCCTCTCCCTTGCACCGGAAGCCGGATCACCCGCCCTCTCGAAGACGTCGGCTGCAGCCTCGTGCAGAACTGCAGCCCGCGCATGCACAGCCGCTGCGTGCGCGTAGGCATCCTGGCGTCGCTTGCGATGCTCGGGGCTGCCGAGAGGAGCCACCGCACCATCATCATGCGCCCATCGGCGGAAGACCAGGGCCCGTTGGGACCCCACAGCCCATGTAGCCGGAGAGTCCTTGTAGCCGGCACCGGTCAGGGCACGGCGAGGCTGTCCGCGGTCCACCGGTGGGGCGCAGGCGGCGACGAACACCTACG
>JAJZJY010000222.1 GCA_021809885.1 Actinomycetes bacterium | reverse complement strand
TCTCCGCTGCTGGGCCGTTGGCGGATGCTGTGACCGTCACGGTGCGCAAGCTGCGACCCCCGGTACCCGTCGAGCTGGTCTTCGCTGCCGTGACAATCCACCGGTCCCGGCCCGGGGGCGGGCGGTGACAGCCGCTCCCCGCCGGGCATTCCTCGGGCTGGGATCCAACCTCGGCGACCGCTGGGAGCACCTGCGGTCGGGCGTCGCCTGCCTCCCGGACGTGGCGGCGGTCTCCCCCGTGTACGAGACCGACCCCGTGGGGGGCCCCGCCGGTCAGGGCCCGTACCTCAACGCGGTGGTGGAGCTCCGCACGGCGCTCAGCCCCAGGCAGCTGCTGGCGGCCGCCCGGCACGCCGAAGGAGCCGCCGCACGCGTCCGCCTCCAACACTGGGGACCGCGGACCCTCGACGTGGACGTCCTCCTCGTCGGTGACGAGGTCGTCTTCGAGCCGCCCGGCCTGGTCGTCCCCCACCCACGCCTCTGGGAACGACCCTTCGTCCTCGTCCCCCTTTACGACCTCGCTCCCCGGCTCGTCGAGGGCCGCCTCGGCGGGCCTCCGGCGACCGCCGGCGTACGCCCGGCCGGACCATCGAGCGCCATCGCCGCCCCGCCCGATGTGCCCGGAGACCACCGCTGACCGCCACCCTCGTCCGTCGGAGGGACGAGTGGGTGGCGGCGCTCGACGCGGCGCGGCTGGGCGCTCCCGATCCCCTGGCGGCGGTCGGGCTGGTGCCCACCATGGGCGCCCTCCACGGCGGCCACCTGTCCCTGATCCGCCGGGCGGCGGCCATGACGACGAGCGTGGCGGTGACCGTCTACGTGAACCCGCTGCAGTTCGGGCCGGGTGAGGACCTGGCGCGCTACCCCCGCGACCTCGAGCGCGACGTCGCGGTCGCCTCGGAGGCGGGCGCTCACCTCGTCTTTGCCCCCGAGATGGAGGAGATGTGGCCGGAGCCGCCGGCGACGACGGTGAGCGTCGGCGGCGTCGGCGGCCTCGGCCGCCGGTGGGAGGGGGCGCAGCGGCCCGGCCACTTCGAGGGTGTGGCGACCATCGTCACCAAGCTGCTCGGCCTGGCCGGGCGGTGCCACGCCTTCTTCGGCGAGAAGGACTTCCAGCAGCTCGCGGTGATCCGCCGCCTGGTTGCCGACCTGTCCCTGCCGGTGGCGGTGGTGGGCTGCCCCACGGTCCGGCACCCCGACGGGCTCGCCCTGTCGAGCCGCAACGCCTACCTCTCGGCCGACGAGCGCGCCGTCGCGCCGCGCCTGTACGCTGCGCTGCTCGCCGGGCGGCGTGCCGTGGAGGACGGCGCTCGGCACCCAGGGGACGTAGAGCAGGCGATGACCGCCGTGCTGGCGGGCGAGGAGCGCTGGGCACTGGACTATGCCGCCGTGGTCCGCCCCGACGACCTCAGCGTGCCCGACACCGTCGCCGGCGAGCTGCGCCTCCTCGCTGCCGGCCGCCTCGGCCCCACGAGGCTCATCGACAACCTGCCCGCCGCCTCGCCCCACCCGGAGGCTGGACCCCACCCCGAGGAGCCCTGAGTGCTCGTCACGATCGACGTAGGCAACACCCAGACGGTGATCGGCCTGTTCGGCCCCGGCGACGGTCCGGCGGGCAGCGGGCCCGACCTGCTGCACACCTGGCGGGTGGCGACCGTGTCCCAGCGCACGGCCGACGAGCTCGCTCTGCTGCTGTCCCAGCTGTTCGACCTGCAGGACCTCGGCTTGGCAGGTACCGTCAGCGGCCTCGCCGTCGCCTCCGTCGTCCCCCGGCTGCGCACCGCGATGCGCGAGATGACCGACCGTTGGCTGCCAGTGCCCACCGTCATCGTCGAGCCGGGCATCAAGACGGGGATGCCCATCCTCTACGACAACCCCCGGGAGGTGGGAGCGGACCGCATCGCCGACGCCGTCGCCGCCTTCGACCGCTACGGCGGACCCACCATCGTCGTCGACTTCGGGACGGCGACGACCTTCGAGGTGGTGTCGGCCAAGGGGGAGTACCTGGGCGGCGTGATCCTGCCGGGCATCGAGATATCGCTCGAAGCCCTCTTCGCCCGGGCTGCCCTGCTGCCCCGGGTGGAGCTCGTCGAGCCGCCGACCGTCCTCGGCAAGAACACCGTCGAGTCGGTGCAGTCGGGTGCCATCTACGGCTTCGCCGCCCAGGTGGACGGGCTGTGCCAGCGGCTGGAGCAGGAGGTCGGGCCGGCGACCGTCGTCGCCACCGGCGGCCTGGCCGGCCTCATCGGCCCCGTCACCCACTCCGTCGACCACCACGAGCCGTGGCTGACGCTCCAGGGGCTGCGCATCATCTACGGCCGCAACCGGCCGGCGGAGTGAACCCCACGGCACCTCGGCGCAACGCGCTGGACGGATGACCGGGGGTCGGCAAGCATCGGGGTCCCCATGACCGACGAGAAGATCCCGTACCGCTTCGAGCGCACGGCGTCGACCGCTGCGGTGCGGGCGGCCCATCCCGACCTGGCCCCCGGTGCCGAGACCGGTGACATCGTCTCGGTCGCCGGACGCCTCATGCTGCGCCGCGAGGCCGGCAGGATCACCTTCGGCGAGCTGCGAGACTCCGATGGCCGCATCCAGCTCTTCGCCGGCGCAACGTGGACCGACGACTACGAGCGCTTCAAGGACCTGGACCTCGGCGACTGGATCGGTGCCACCGGCGAGGTGGTCGCCACCCGCACCGGTGAGCTGTCGGTCGAGGTGCGGCACTGGCAGCTGCTCGCGAAGGCGCGTCGCAGCTTCGGCGACAAGTGGCGGGGCATCTCGGACGTCGACCTGCGCTACCGGCAGCGCTACGCGGACCTCTGGGCCAACGAGGCCAGCCGCGACGTGTTGCTCCTCCGCAGCCGGATGATCTCCCTCACCCGCCGGTGCCTCGAGCGACGCGGCTTCGTCGAGGTGGAGACGCCGCTGCTGCACACCCTGCCCGGCGGCGCTCTCGCGCGCCCGTTCGCCACCCACCACAACGCCCTCGACATGGACCTCTACCTGCGGATCGCCATCGAGCTGCACCTGAAGCGCCTCGTCGTCGGCGGCATCGAGAAGGTGTTCGAGATCGGCCGGGTGTTCCGCAACGAGGGGCTGTCACCGCGCCACAACCCCGAGTTCACCATGCTCGAGGCCTACCAGGCATACGCCGACTACACCGACATGATGGAGCTCGTCGAGCAGCTCGTCGCCCACCTCGCCACCGAGCTGTGCGGCACCACGAAGCTCACCTACGCCGGCCGGGAGCTCGACCTGGCGCCACCGTGGACGCGCGCCACGATGTTCGAGCTCGTCGCCCGCCACGCCGGCGTCGCCGTCGACCTCACCACCCCCGTCGAGGAGCTCCGCCGGCTGGTGGCGGACCACGCCATCCCCGTCGACGAGTCGTGGGGGCCCGGCAAGCTCATCCTGGAGCTGTACGAGAAGACGACCGAGCCCGAGCTGTGGGGGCCGGTGTTCGTCCTCGACTACCCCAAGGAGGTGTCACCCCTCGCCCGGGACCACCGCACGGTCCCTGGTCTCGTCGAGCGGTTCGAGGCCATCGTCGCCGGCCGGGAGCTGGCCAATGCCTTCTCCGAGCTCAACGACCCCGACGAGCAGCGCCGCACCTTCGAGGCGCAGGCTCGGGCCAAGGCGGCCGGGGACGAGGAGGCCATGGCCGTCGACGAGGACTACCTGCGCGCCCTCGAGTACGGGCTGCCGCCCACCGGCGGGATCGGCATCGGCATGGACCGCCTTGCGATGCTGCTCTCCGGGGTGGAGACGATTCGGGACGTGATCCTCTTCCCGACGCTGCGCCCGGAGCGGTAGGACGGGAGGGCACCACCGAGCGGGTGCCGGCGAGTCGGAGCGCTTTCGTCGCCTCCTAGACGAGATCGAGGTTGTCGAACAGGCTGTGGCCCAACCCTGCCAGGCCCTGGAGGGCCTCGATCCGCTCCGCGTCGGCGTCCACCCGCAGCGGCGCCAGGGCGGCGTCGGCCCGGCCGGCCCACCGCCGCCCCTCGACCGTCACGCTCTCGACGGCGTCGGTCGCGAGGATCAGGTCGCGGGCCTTGTCCCGGGTCGGGCCGTCGAGCGGGCGCCCCAGCAGCGCCCGCAGGTCGTCACCGACCCCAGGGCGCGACAGCGTCCGGATCACCGGGAGGGTGTAGGTGCCCTCCACCATGTCGTGGCCGACCGGCTTTCCGAGGGCGTCCTCCGTGCCGATCAGATCCCGTACGTCGTCCCAGATCTGGAACGCCACGCCCAGCGCCCTGCCATACGTCGCCAGGGCTTCCACCCACGGGCGCCGCAGGCCTCCGACGATCCCCCCGATCCGACAGCTCGCCGAGAACAGCGACGCCGTCTTGCCCTCGACGGCCCGCAGCCATGCCGTCTCCGAGCGCCCCGGGTCGAAGGCGTCCTGCAGCTGGGCGACCTCGCCCGCACACAGCGACCCGATCGTCGCCGCGAGCAGCCCGGCCACCTCCGTGCCGAGCCGGGCGGCGATCTCCGATGCCCTCGCCAGGAGGAAATCGCCCGCCAGTATCGCCACCAGGTTGCCCCAACGGGCGTTGACGCTGTCCACGCGATGGCGGGAGTCGGCCTGGTCGATCACGTCGTCGTGGTACAGGGACCCGAGATGGACCAACTCGACGGCGACACCCCCTCGGACCACGTCGTCGTCGACCGGAGCGCCGCCGGCCATGGCCGCCGCGATGGTGAGCGCCGGGCGGAGGCGCTTCCCCCCGGCGTGGACCAGGTGGCCGGCGACCTCGGTGAGGAACGGATCCTCTGCCGTCACCGCCGCTCTCAGCGCGTCCTCCACCCGGCCGAGATGACCGTCCAAGCCGGGAAGCTGGAGTTGCTCGAGGACGTTCACCAGGGGCGAGAGTACGCGACAGGGTTCCCAATCTCGAAACCCCTCGCCGGCGCCGGGAGGCGTCAGCTCCCAACGCAGGAGGCGTGGGTACACTGTCGTAACGGAGGATCAGGTGGCTGCCACGGCTGTCCCCGGGTCCGTGACGCCGCGATGGAGGCGGTTCACTTGTTCGAACGTTTCACAGACCGAGCCCGGCGAGTCCTGGTCCTGGCCCAGGAAGAGGCCCGGCTGCTCAACCACAACTTCATCGGCACCGAGCACATCCTGCTCGGGCTCATCCACGAGGGCGAGGGCGTCGCGGCCAAGGCGCTCGAGTCGCTCGGCATCAGCCTCGAGGCGGTGCGCGAGAAGGTCGAGGAGACCATCGGGCCCGCCGGGTCGTCGACGACCGGGTCGCCGCCGTTCACGCCGCGGGCGAAGAAGGTCCTCGAGCTGTCGCTCCGTGAGGCGCTGCAGCTCGGCCACAACTACATCGGCACCGAGCACATGCTCCTCGGCCTCGTGCGCGAGGGCGAAGGCGTCGCCGCCCAGGTGCTCGTCAGCCTCGGTGCCGACCTCTCCCGGGTCCGCCAGCAGGTGATCCAGCTGCTGTCGGGCTACCAGTCGGGGCCGGGCGGCACCAAGGAGCAGGCGCCCACCGGTGCCCCCAACCCGGCGGACACACCGAGCGGGTCGGCGGTGCTGGACCAGTTCGGCCGGAACCTCACCCAGCTCGCCCGTGAGCGCAAGCTCGACCCGGTCATCGGCCGTGAGCGCGAGATCGAGCGGGTCATGCAGGTCCTCTCCCGCCGGACGAAGAACAACCCAGTCCTGATAGGCGAGCCCGGCGTCGGCAAGACCGCCATCGTCGAGGGCCTGTCCCAGAAGATCGTGTCCGGTGACGTGCCCGAGACGATCAAGGGCAAGCAGCTCTACACCCTCGATCTCGGGGCCCTCGTCGCCGGCTCCCGCTACCGGGGCGACTTCGAGGAGCGCCTCAAGAAGGTCCTGAAGGAGATCCGCACCCGGGGCGACATCATCCTGTTCATCGACGAGTTGCACACCCTCGTCGGCGCCGGGGCGGCGGAGGGTGCCATCGACGCGGCGTCGATCCTGAAGCCGATGCTCGCCCGCGGCGAGCTGCAGACGGTCGGGGCGACGACGCTCGACGAGTACCGCAAGCACTTGGAGAAGGACGCCGCCCTCGAGCGCCGGTTCCAGCCGATCAAGGTCGAGGAGCCGTCCCTGCCCCACACCATCGAGATCCTGAAGGGCCTCCGGGACCGCTACGAGAGCCACCACGGCGTGACGATCACCGACCAGGCGGTCGTCGCCGCTGCCAACCTGGCGGACCGCTACATCGCCGACCGGTACCTGCCCGACAAGGCCATCGACCTGATCGACGAGGCCGGCAGCCGCCTGCGCATCCGCCGCATGGCGACCCCGCCGGACTACAAGGCGATCGAGGACGACATTGCCCGCGTGCGCCACGACAAGGAGCACGCCATCGAGAAGCAGAACTTCGAGGCGGCCAAGAAGTACCGCGAGAAGGAGGAGGAGCTCCTCCAGCGCAAGGCCGCCAAGGAGCAGGAATGGCGTGCCGAGGGCGTTGACCTCTTCGACGTCGTCGACGAGGAGGTCATCGCCGAGGTCCTCGCCAACTGGACGGGCATCCCCGTCTACAAGCTGACGGAGGAGGAGACGGCCAAGCTGCTCCGCATGGAGGAGGAGCTGCACAAGCGGGTGATCGGCCAGGACGACGCCATCAAGGCCGTGTCCCAGGCGATCCGCCGCACCCGCGCCGGCCTCAAGGACCCCAAGCGGCCGAGCGGGTCGTTCATCTTCCTCGGCCCGTCGGGCGTCGGCAAGACCGAGACGGCGAAGACGCTCGCCGAGTTCCTCTTCGGCGACGAGGCTGCTCTCATCCAGCTCGACATGTCCGAGTACATGGAGAAGCACACCGTCTCCCGCCTCGTCGGCTCACCGCCGGGCTACGTCGGCTACGAGGAGGGCGGCCAGCTCACCGAGGCGGTGCGGCGCAAACCGTTCTCCGTCGTGCTGTTCGACGAGGTGGAGAAGGCCCATCCGGACGTGTTCAACACGCTCCTGCAGATCTTGGAGGACGGGCGGCTCACCGATTCGCAGGGCCGTTCGGTGGACTTCAAGAACACGGTCATCATCATGACCTCCAACCTCGGGACAGCCGACCTCCGCAAGGCGCAGGTCGGCTTCCAGAAGACGAGCGAGGCGATCACCTACGAGAAGATGAAGACCAAGGTCAACGACGCACTGAAGGCGCACTTCCGGCCGGAGTTCCTCAACCGGATCGACGACGTCATCGTCTTCCACGAGCTACCCAAGGAC
>JAJZJY010000221.1 GCA_021809885.1 Actinomycetes bacterium | reverse complement strand
GATCGCTCGGGGCGGCTCACCCGACCGGGCGGACGACCCAGTTATCGACCTGGATGCAGCGCAGCGAGCGAAGGGTCCCCGAGTCGCTCGCGGGATGAGAAAGCGCCCGGGCCCCCGAGCACCGCGGTCGGGGACCGTCACGTCTTGGTCGCCGACGCGAGGCCCTGGGTGGTGCTCACCACCTATTAAGACCAACTTAGTCTTGTCAACACCGAACGTTATGACTAAGTTGGTCATATGCGGCGGACGCAGAAGTTCTCACCTCGGCCCTCGAACACCGCCGCCGTCCTGCGCGTGCTGCGTGAGCACGGACCGATGCAGCGCGCGGAACTGGTCCGTCAGACCGGCCTCGCACGGGCAACGGTGATGGCCGTGGTCGAGCAGCTCGTCGCGCTAGGGACGCTGCAGAGCGCGAAGCCTGCCGCTTCGCCGATTGCGATTCGCTCGCCCGGGCGGCCTGCAGAGGTGCTCGTGCTCGACCCCGATGCCGGACGCGTCGTCGGCCTCGCGTTCACGTATCACGAGGTCCGGGCGGTCGTGGCGAACTACGCCCATACCGTCCTCGCCGAGCTCGCCGAGCCACTTCCGCTCGAACAGAACTGGCAGTCCGACCTCGAGATTGGCGTTGAGCTCGTCCGCCGTGTGCTGAGCGCCTCTCACACCGATCCGTCCCAGGTGCTTGGTGTCGGGCTCGGCGTACCGGGGCCCGTCGACGGGCGAAGCGGGGTCTCCAGCGCATCGAGTTCCAACACCTGGCTCGGCGCCGTCCCGGCCGAGGAGTTCGCAAATCAACTCGCTCTCCCCGTCGTGCTCGACAACAGCGCGCGTCTCTCGCTGCTTGCCGAAGCGCGCTGGGGAGTGGCGAGCGGATGCCACGACGTTGTCTACCTGAAGCTGTCCTCGGGGGTGGGTGGCGGCCTGTTGACCGACGGCGTACTGCTCCGTGGCCGTGCCGGCGCGGCTGGCGAGCTCGGCCATGCGTGCGTGGAGCCGGGAGGACGGGTCTGCCGTTGCGGCCGCCGTGGCTGCCTCGAGGCCTACGCGTCGATCCCGGCAGTGCTCGAGACGGCTCACCAGTCGCTTGGCTACCAGGTGGAGCTCGATGACCTCCTCGAGCTCGCAAAGAGTGGTGACCGCATCGTCGAACGCATCTTGGCCGAGGTCGGTCAGCTTGTCGGTACGGCAGCTGCGGACCTCGTCAACCTCTTGAATCCGGAGCTCCTCGTGGTAGCTGGTGAGCTCGCTCGCGCAAAGGACATCCTCCTGCCGGCAATCGCCGGTGCGATCAGCGCCCAGAGCCTTCGCCTCCCCCGCGAGTGTGTGGAAGTCGTCAAGGCCCGCTACGGCCCCGAAGCGGCCGCGATCGGCGGCGTTGCACTGGTCTTGCGCGAAGAAGAGCACCTCGTCATGCCAGTTGAAGAAGCGGCCTGAGAAATCACGATGGTTGCTGGCCGCAGCTGGGGAAACGCCCCCCTGAATGTCCTCTCGATCGTCACCGATCAGCACCGCATCGATGCGCTCGGGTGCTACGGCAATCGCGTCGGCACGTCGCCCAACATCGACGCCCTTGCTGACGAAAGCGTTGTTTTCGACAACGCCTTTACGCCGACCGCGATCTGCACCCCGGCACGCGCGACCATGCTCACCGGGATCCTTCCTTTCCGTCACAAGCTGCTCGCGAACTATGAGCGCAACGTCGGCTATCCGGTGGAGCTCACCGGAGTGGCGACCTTCAGCGAGACACTGCGCGACGCGGGCTACAACTGTGGGCTTGTCGGAAAATGGCATGTCGGCCAGGACCTCGGCCCGAATGCCTTTGGCTTCGACGGCACCCATTTTCCTGGTTGGGGAAATCCCGTTCGCCACCCCAGCTATCAGGCATGGCTCGACGAGCATCACTACGGTCCGCACCGGCGCATCTCAGAGATTCGCGGCACGTTCCCCAATGGTGAGCCGGGCAATCTTCTCGCGGGCGTTCTCGACCAGCCAGCGGGGGCAACCTTTGAGCACTTCCTTGGCGTGCAGACGGTCGACCAGCTGAATCACTATGCCAAAGAGTGGAAGCGCGACCGCAGACCGTTTCACCTCTCGTGTCATTTCTTCGGTCCGCATCTGCCCTACCTTCTCCCGCCGGAGGACTACGACCGCTTCGACCCTGAGCACGTCACGCTCCCCCATTCGATGGCGGAGACGTTCGCGGGCAAGCCAGTGGTTCAGCGTCACTACTCCCAGCACTGGTCCTGCGACGACTTTTCCCCAGCAGAGTGGCAGAAGCTGATCGCGATCTACTGGGGCTATACCGCGCTCATCGATCGCCAGATCGGCCTCGTCCTCTCAGCGCTTCGCGACCTCGAGCTGTGGGACGACACGGCGATTTTCTTTACCGCTGATCACGGTGAGTTCACTGGTGCACATCGCCTGAACGACAAGGGCCCGGCGATGTACGACGACATCTACCGGATTCCGCTCATTATCCGACTTCCCGGGATCACCCCGACGCGAAGCGGGGAATACGTCACGCTGACCGACCTGCCGGCCACCTATCTTGACCTCGCCGGAATGACGCCCTTGTCGGTGTTTGACGGCAGAAGCCTTGTTCCGACGGTACTCGGCATCGCAGACGAACCGGGACCCCGTGAAGTGCTCGCGGAGTTCCACGGTCACCACTTTCCCTACCCGCAGCGGATGCTCCGGACCGACAATTGGAAGCTCGTCATCAATCCGGCTGGCGTCAACGAGCTCTACGACCTGAACGCCGACCCATCGGAGTTGACGAACCTGTATGGCAACCGCCAGGTCCACGAGGTCCGGTCCACCATGGAGCACGCGCTCTACGAGCGTCTGCGCACCCGCGGCGACAATTTCTTCCACTGGATGAGCTCTATGAGCGACGTGGGGGAAAAGACCTACGACGTGAGCTTGTCCGAGGTCGACACCTAGCGAGAACCCAATACACAAGGGGGGAACATGCACAAACACGCGTGGTACGGGGGGGCGGCGCTCGGCGTCGGTCTCTCGCTGACAGCAATGGCCGGTGCGATACCCGCCTGGGCCCAGGTGCAGCGGTCCCGCAAGGCCGAAGTGATCAATTTCTGGAGCTCGGGCCCAACGGCCGGGGTCCAGCACGTTGTCGACGCTTTCAACTACCGGTTCAAAGGTCGCTTTCAGGTCAAGCTGACGGCGATTCCCTACGCGAACGAGACGGCGCTCGTCAACTCCGCGCTCTCTTCGCACAAGGAACCCAACCTGCTCGAGATGTCGCTGACGATCATGGCGCCCTATGCGCTCGATCATCTCTTCGCACCCATCGGGCCATTGCTCAGCGGGGCTCACGTGCAGCCGACCAAGGATTTCCCGAAGGGTCTGTGGAATGCCTCGCAAATCCACGGGCAACACTACCTTGCCCCTAACGGTGCCATCCCAACGGTGCTCTTTTACAACAAGGCGCTGTTCCGCAAGGCGGGCCTCAATCCGAACAACCCTCCGGTCAGCGGCAAGCAGCTGATCGCCGACGCGCAGAAGTTGACCAAGACCTCGACCGGCCAATGGGGTTATGTCGAGGAGCCAACCGGCGGTGGCATGAACTACTCGATTCAGTCGGCAATGTTCCAGTACGGGGTGCAGCTCGCGAACGCAAGCAGCGGAAAGGTCACCTTTGACAAGAGCGGCACGGTGGCGGCCGTGAACTTCTTCCGGAACCTGATCTGGAAGTACCACGTCTCGCCGACGAACGCATCGCCGAACGAGGCCCACGACTTGTTCGTCAAGGGTCAGAACGCAATGGAGATGACGGGTACCTACGACTACGCCATCTACAAGGCGGCGCTCGGCAAGAACCTTGGGGTCGCGCTGATGCCGAAGATCGGCCCACGGCCGCTCAACTTCCTCGGTCAGAACTACTGGGGTGCGTTCCAGCCGACGCTCAACTCGGGGATGAGAACGGCGATCAGCAGGTTCATGGAGTTCTATTACGCGCACAGCTTGTACATCGCTCAGCAGGGCCAGATCCCGACCTGGACACCGACCTGGACGGATCCGGCATTCGTGCGGATCCCCACCTACGCGACCCAGGCAATGGCGGTCGCCCAAGGTCTTCCCCATCCCCCGATCTCGGGGTACGCGGACTACATGCATCAGTACTTCTTCCCGACAATCGAGGGGGCGCTCCTCAACAAGACGTCGTCGACCCAGGCCGTTGCACAGGCCGCTGCGGGCGTTCAGTCGGGAATCAAGAACGGCAACGCTGGCGCATGAGATGCGATGAGCACCCCTGCCCGCAGGCAAGCGGGCAGGGGTGCTCCCGTCTTTGTCTCAAGGAGCAGTAATGGCACCGGCAACTCGACAAGCACAGCTGAGCGCCGAGGGTGTCGCCGTCCCCGCACCGGCGCGGGTGACGGTCGCCTTTGGACGCGCGAATGCGCGCGGTCGACGGAACGGCTATCGCGAGCACCTCCAGGGGTGGGCGTTCGTGCTGCCGTATTTTCTGTGTTTTTGCGCATTCGTCGCCGCGCCGATCATCTTTGGCATCGACATCAGCCTCCATCACTGGAACGGAATCACGGGCGCCGGCCCCTTTGCCGGTGGCCTGCAGTACACGAGGTTGTTCAATGACTCAACACCCGACGCCCAGCGCTTCTGGGCGGACCTCGGGCATACCGCGCTGTTTGTGGGCATCAGCGTGCCGTTGCTCTGGGCGGTCCCGACCGCAGTCGCCTACCTCATCTTCCTCGCCCCGCTCAAGGGGCTGTTCCGGGTCATCTTCTTCGCTCCCGTAATGTTGTCGCCCACGGCGGTCGGCGTCCTGTGGGCCTTCTTGCTCGGCAACACCGGTGCGGTGAACACCCTGTTGGGTTTGCACGTGACCTGGCTCGTCTCCCAGCCGTATGCCTGGATCTCGATCGATATCGCCACGCTGTGGTGGACCCTTGGGGTGAACATGGTGATCATGTACGCCGCCATCTCCCAGATCCCGGGCACCTCGGTCGAGGCGGCAACCCTCGACGGGGCGAGTCATTTCGGGCTCTTCCGGAGAATCGTCCTGCCGCAGGTGAAACCGGTGTCGCTTGTGGTGATCGTGCTGGCGACGATCGCCTCGTTCAATCTCTTCGCGCAGTCCTACATCATGACCGGAGGAGGCCCTGGGACCTCCACGGAGACGCTCAGCATGTGGATCTGGCGGACGGGTTTCGACATCTTCAACCTCGGGAGCGCTAGCGCAATGGCCTTTGTGATGGGGGTCATCCTGCTTGCGATCGGCATCGCCGAGTACGCGTATATCCGGAGAGGATCGCTGCGATGAGACTGACCGCGCGAGCGCGCAATGTGGTCCTCATGATGCTCATCGTCGGTGCCGTGATCATGTTGATGCCCTGGTTGTGGGCGATCGGTGGCTCGTTGTCGCCCGCCTATTCCTCACTCACGGGAGGGATCTTCCCCAGCCATCCAGTGCTCTCGAACTTCACGGGCGTGTTTGCCGGCACGGTGGGGCCCGTATGGCGCTGGCTTGCGAATTCGGTCTTCGTCTCGATCGCAGCGGCGACGCTTGTGGTCGTGGTCGACACGCTCGCCGCGTACGGTCTCGCACGTTTGCGTTTCGCGGGCCGGCGCGTGGTGTTCTCGGCCGTGCTCGTCTCGCTTGTTGTGCCCTTTGTGGCGACGCTCGTCCCGCTGTACTTAGAGTTCGACCAGTTCAACCTGCTCGACACGTACTGGGCGTTAATCCTGCCGGTCTCGGGGAGTGCGTTTGGGGTCTTCCTCCTCTTCCAGTTCTTTCGCCAGCTCCCCCTTGAACTCGAAGAGGCGGCGCGCGTCGATGGCGCCCAGCGGCTCGGGATCCTGCGCCACGTCGCCATACCACTGGCCATGCCGGCGATCGCAACCTTGTGGATCTTGAGCTTCATCCAGGTCTACAACGACTTCTTCTGGCCGCTCGTGTCGACGAGCTCGACCAACATGCGGACCATCACAGTCGGCATCTCCGTCGCGGCGATCGGTCAATACTCGACCAACGACGCGCTCTTGCTTGCGCTCACGTTCGTATCGATCGTCCCGATGTTGCTCGCCTTTATCTTCGCCCAGCGGCGACTGGTGGCCGGACTGTCCGCTGGCGGTCTCGTCGGCTGATGTACCACGCGCAGAGAACACGGAGAGCTGCACGATCATGAATCTGGCAATGGAGGAACGCGCGCCGCTGCGCGCCTTGGTCACGGTGCGCCCTGGCGCAACGTCTCGAGTCGACCCGATGATCTACGGACACTTCTTGGAGTCGAACTTCTACGGCAACATCGAGGGCGGGGTGATCGACCCCGCCGCTCCCGAGCAACTCGGGGAATTGACGAACACGCACCTGCTGCGTGCGGACGTGATCGCGTGTTGTCGCGAACTCGGCGTGCCGACCGTGCGCTGGCCGGGTGGCAACTTCACCTCGGCATACCACTGGCAAGACGGCATCGGGCCGCCGCGGGAGCGCCCGCGTCGCCTCGAGCTCGCCTGGGGCGGCGAAGAGGCGAACCTGTTCGGTACGGAGGAGTTCCTCGAGTGGTGCGAAGAGATCGGCACCGAGCCGTTCCTTGTCAACAGCGCGCGTGACCTCGATGAGGCGCTTGCCTGGCTCGAGTACACGAACTACCGCGGTGACACCTCCTGGACGCGCCGGAGGACGAACAATGGGCGGCGCGAGGCCCGCCCCGTCACCTATTGGGGCGTCGGTAACGAGGTCTACGGGGACTGGCAGATGGGCCACCGCAGTGCCGAGCGCTATGCCGCCGATGCGCGCGAACACGCGGATTTCATGCGCCGAATTGATCCTGCAATCCGCCTTGTCGGAGTCGGCTTCCCCTCCAGGGAGTGGATGATGCCCTTCATGGAGACGGCGCGGAATCTCTTTGACTACGTGTCGCTGCACCTCTACGCGGCGAGCACCCACCGGTATCGCGCCGCCGACGGCGAGGACGACTACGAGCAGGTGGTCGCCCAGCCGCTCTATTTCGAGCGGGAGATCGGCGCATTCTCCGAGATGCTAGGGGCGCACGCGAGCGACCGGCCGATCGCGATCGCGCTCGATGAGTGGAATATCCGGCATCTCGAGCCACGCTCGTGGCCTGAGCAGGCGCCTGAACCCGAAGGTGGCGCGCGGGTGTTCGACGGCGCGCGGGGCGAGACGTGGCCCCTGCGGGTCAACCGGTGGAGCTCGCGCACGCTTGCCGACGCGCTGTTC
>JAJZJY010000220.1 GCA_021809885.1 Actinomycetes bacterium | reverse complement strand
CTGTGCCTCGACGTCCGCCACGCTTGAGTGGAGGGTGCGGTCCAGGTTTCGCAGCTTGATGCGATCGTGGTCGATGAGCACGATGTCGGAGACACCCATCCGGGACAGCCCCTCGGCGATGAGGCTTCCCACGCTTCCGAGCCCGATGAGGCCAACTCGGGCTCGGGCGATGTCTGCCTGCGCCGCCGCACCCCAGACACTGAGGGTGGCCACTTGGGCGGGCAGCTCGGCCGGCTCGGGCCGCAGCCACGGGTGGAAGCTCAAGGAGAGCCGATCGGAGGCGGTAACGCGGACCACCGGGATCTCGACGCGCTCGAAGGTGAACGGCGCGACTCGGCCCCAGGCCCTGGCGCTCCAGGTGCCGTCGGTGCCCCAGGTCATGCCGAGAAGCGGGAGTCCTGAGCGACCAGAGACGGCACCGGCCAGCCGATCGCGCTCGGCGACGACGTCGTCCTCGCTCATGCCTTGCCAGCCCGGACCAAGGTGGGAGTGGATCAGGGCGATGCCGGTGCCAGGTTCGAGTGAGGCGAGCACCCGGCTCAGGTAGTCCGACGTGAACGAGACGTTGTCTTCGAGGATCCGCTCCTCCTCGTCGGGCAGGAGTGCCCGGTCCAGAACGAAGCTCATCCGACGGCTTCCGAAGCTCGGGCGCCAAATGGCGAAGGTCAGATCCTCCTGGAGCCCTTCGTGGGCGAAGTGGCGGCGTAGCTCGGCGTCGAGGTCGCCGGTCATGGCGACGGCCAGCTCTCGCCCTTGGAGGTAGTCCATCTCGTGGTAGGTCATGTGGTCACCTGGCTGAATACGGTCAGGACGTGGGTCCAGACGGCTTGAGTGGTCGGCACCCGGTCGAACCGGCGTGACCAGTACTGCCAGTCGGGGCCGAGTGCGCTTGTTTGGGTCTTGAGAGGTCCGGTCATGTCCATCCGCACTAGTGCCGGCCGGGTGTGAATTGCCGGTGGCACCACGTACGGGATGGTCTGACACCGGGCCAGGGCCACGTCACACGTCCGCTCGGCCAGCGGCCCGCAGGGGATGACGAAGTTACGTACGACGATGTAGGGGTGGCCGGAGCCGTCCTGCGCAGCCTCGACCGCGAGGCCGAGGCTGCGCAAGTAGTCCTCCAGCTCTGCGTCAGTCACCGCTACGAGGTCGGAGTCGGCCCGAGGTAGGTGGCGGTGAACCGCTCGTCCTCGTGCAGCTCGACCTTGTGGTCGTAGTCGGTGTAGACGTGGTCGCCTCTGTCCCGGGTGAGCCGGTACTGGTCGACGGGGTTGAACCCTGCGGCGGTCAGGATCTCTCTGACCGTCAAGTCGTCCTTGTGGGTCATCAGACGCTCCCCATTGACGAAGTAGGTGATCGTCCTGTGTTCGTGTTCCTGGTCTGCCACGGCAGATCCTCCATTCGCTTTAAGCGGGCACCGGCGGATCCGCTGTCCCGTGCACTATCATCAGTGCTGTGCACTAAAGTACACGCCATCGGGATCCTTGTCAACTCAGGTGCACGGCGTCTACGATGGTGCACGATGCTCACGATGCCTATTCCAAAGGAGGTGGCGATGGTCGCAAGCAACGCGGAGCGACTTGGAAATACCCTGCACACCGCCCGCGAGCTGAAGGGCAAGTCGCTCAAGGCGGTGGCTGAGCCAGCTGATGTCTCGACCGCCTACCTTCTCAAGTTGGAGAAGGGCCAGGTCGAGTCGCCGTCTCCCCACATACTCCACCGCCTGGCCACCGAGCTGGGCATTGACTACCTCGACCTGATGCGCAAGGCCGGATACATCGTGAACGACGATGGTGCGCCATCTGGGGGAGTACTTACCCACGCGCTCAGCGGCGAGCCGCTCACCGGCGACGAGGAGCTGGCCCTCGCCACCTACCTGAAGATGTACCGCAACGGACAGGTCCGGTGACGGCATGTGGCGGGAGCTGGAGTCTGCCAGAGAGATCAACTCACGGGTAGACCGGCTCCTTCGCGTCGCCGATGCCTACGGGCGTTTCCCGACTCCCGTCGAGGACATCATCCGAGCCGCCGAACTCACGGAAGCTGACGACTACGTCCTCGACGAGTCACTCATCAAGAAGGCGCCCGCGTACCTCCGCACCCTGCTGCGGAGCGCGAAGCAGAAAATCCAAGGCCTCGTCGATCGCCGAGCACGAGTCGTCCACGTCTCGCCGGCGATCGAGAACGAGGGCAAGAAGCGGTTCGTCCGGATGCACGAGACTGTTCACCACATTCTCCCGCACCAACAGGACCTGCTATATGCCGACGACCACGAAACCCTCCTGAGGACCACCAATCGGCTGTTCGAGCGGGAGGCGAATCAGGGCGCCGCCGAGCTGCTGTTCCAACGGAAGCACTTTGCGCGTGACGCGGCGGACTTGGAGATCTCGACGGCAACTGTGTCGCTCCTCGCCAACCGGTACGGGTCTTCGTTCCATGCCGCGTTCCATCGGTATGCCGAATCGCATCCGGGCGTAGTCGCGGCGATCGTTCTGGAGCGGACGCCACGATCATCGTCGCCACCAACCTGGCGACGCGAAGAGTTCATGTCGACCAACAAGTGGAACGAGCGGTTTGGACAACCGACGTGGCCCACGATGATGCGAAGCGACAAGTACCCGTTCCTCGCCGCTTTGGACTTCTGCGGCGTCGACCAAACCGAGATACGCAACCTGGCTGGCGATGTCGACGCTGTGAAGGTCGACATCCTTCAGACGCCCTACAGGAACTTCATCCTCCTGTGGTTCCCACAGCGCCGGCTACGACGGCCTCTACAGGTGAGGATCGCCTGACCGGCTAGACGATGGCATGTTCGGCGCAGGGAATCTTCGGGTACCTAACCCGAAGGTTGAGGTCAACCGAGTTTCTCGGGACTCTCGTCATCAGCTGGCCGCGATTGAGTAGGCGGCTGCCCTGGCGGCTGCATATGCACGGCCCGTCTACCAGCACTTTCGCTACAGCGGAGGTCCAAAGCTCGACGAACCGGCGTAGCCCCCGCCGACGAAGGTCTCGTCGACCTCGACATCGCCGGAGAGCGGCTCGCGTTCTGCCCGGACCATCGCCACCCGGAAGCGCCGCAGCATCGCCCAGGCCATTCGGTAGTGGACGCCGAGGGTGTGGGCGAGCGTCATCGCCGACAACCCGTTCTTGGCCGTGCTGAGCTGCCGGGCGGCGGCGGACCAGACCCTGATCGGCGTACGGGTCTTCTCAAAGATCGTCCCCGCGGTGACCGTCGTCTGGTGCCGACACGTCCGACAGACGAGGCGCCCCCGGCTCTGGCGCCACGGTTCTCCACGTCGGCCACACTTCGGGCACGCAAAACCGGCCGGCCAGCGCAGCCGCTCGAGAAACCCGAGCCAGGCCGTCTCATCGGGGAACCAGGCCATGAAGTCCCGCCAGCTCGCCGGGTAGTCCACCCCGGAGATCAGGCTGGCCACCGCCCCCTCATCGCTACTGGACCCGCTCACCCCTACATCTTGGGGCATGAGGAGCTAACTGACTACCCCGTTCGGCGAGATCGCCGCATTGGCCGACGAGGACGTCGCGTCAAAGCTCCCGACGCTGCGGGAGACGGCCACGGCGGCGAGGGCGGAGGTGGCAACAGCGGAGGGTGCGCTCGGGGAGCAGGCCAGGAGGTTGCCCAGCGTCGCCGGTGCGGAAGAGGCGCTCGCCCGTGCCGAAGCTGAGCTTGCGCGCGTCCGCGAGCTCGACGAGACGCTCCTGGCGGCGAGCGAGCTCCTCGCCAAGACGCAAGAAGGCGTGCAACGAGACGTAGCACCGCTGCTCGCTGCGACCTTGACACGGTGGCTCCCGAAGATCACCGCCGGCCGCTACGTCGACGCAACGGTGGACCCGACGACACTAGAGGTGCGAGTATGCGGCCCAAGCCGGCGCTGGCGGCGAGCTGACCGACTCTCCCATGGCACTGCCGAGCAGGTTTACCTGCTCCTTCGGGTCACCCTCGCACGACACCTCACCGGTGGCAACGGCGTATGCCCGCTGCTGCTGGATGACGTGACGGTCCAGGCCGACGCTGCTCGTACCGTCGAGATCCTCGAGCTGCTCCATGAGCTCTCCGCTGGGCAGCAGGTAGTCGTGTTCGCCCAGGAACGCGTCGTTGCAGAGTGGACGCAGCGAAACCTCCACGAGCCCGTCGATGCCATCCGCGAGCTTCCTGTCGTGAGCGTCGGATGAGCGGTACCGGCCTGTCGGAGGCCCACATTGCCCGGCGTGGCGGCATGTGCGTGCGCGGCCCGGCCGCGGATGCTGGTGAGCGATACCGAGATACTCCTTCGCCTGGCCTACCAGGTGCTCGGTGAGCCGTCTTCGGGCGAGCACTCTCGCCAGGGTCGACGCCCAGTCCAGGGACGCACCGCGCACCCCTGTGGCAAGCTGGTGGGCGGTGAGTGCCGACACGCACTACGAGGTGCTTGGCGTCGAAGCCGATGCCACGCAGGACGACATCAAGGCTGCCTACCGCCGCCTGAGCCGGCAGGTGCATCTCGACCAGGGGGGCTCTGGAGCGCTTTTCCGCAAGGTCGGCGAGGCGTACGAAACGCTCTCCGACCCTGCCCGCCGTAAAGCGTACGACAACTCGCTGCGCACGCCACGAGGTCGGCCTGAACCCGAGGAGCCGGCCGAGGAAGCTCCTGGCTGGGTCAGAGTCGACGACGTCGCGTCTGACGGCGACGATCGTGATGTCACCGACGACGGCGCATCGGGATGGCCCGGACTAGATGACGCAGTTCCTCCACCAGGGTGGAGCCCGGACCCGAACGCTGACGGCGGCTACCCCGTCGGCGAAGCTGATGCTCGGAGTGGGATCGGCCGGCTCTTCGCTGTCCATCCGGCAGGGTGCCTGGTGGGGCTGGGCGTACTGCTGATCGTCCTCTCGGGATCACTTGGCCCCGGGGGAGCTCCATCGCTTGGGTTCCTCGGGTTCCTCGTGGTGCTCGTCGGTATCGTTGCGCTGGTAGGTGGCCGCCGGGTTATCCGCAGTGGCCAGGTCCTCGGCTCGGCGATCGCGGACATCGACGCCATGACCGGTCCGCAGTTCGAGTCGCTCCTCGAGGCGCTCTTTACAAGGCGTGGCTGCCGGGTGCGTCACACCGGGGGCAAGGGCGACCTCGGGGCGGACCTCGTGATCGAGCAAGCAGGCAGGCGGACGGTGGTCCAGGCCAAACGCTCGGCCGCTCCTGTTGGCCACGGCGCCGTCCAACAGGCCGTTGGCGCCAAGGCCCCCTACGGAGCTACCGGCGCCATGGTGGTCACGAATGCCACCTTCACCGCACATGCAACAGTGCTCGCCCGGGCGAACAGGGTCGTGCTGTGGGACCGACGGGTGCTTTTCGCCGAGATGAGACGCTACTCCCTGGCCGCCACAGGAGGCCAGGGTGGCCCCGCGGGGCTGTCGGGCGGGGCGCTGCTCGGGGCAGAGCTGCGCGCTGGGTTTCCGATGGCCGCCCGGGCGGTAGCCGTCGTGCTCGGCGGTCTGATTGCGGCCTCAGCTGCCTCGGGTTCGCGCCGGCGCCCGCGCCGGCGCCGGTAGGCCGAGCCGTGGCGAGGTTGCCCGTCACTCCCGGCGGTCCGCCGGCACGCCGGAGCGGCGGTATCCCAGCGGAGCAGGGCGCGAAGACCCTGGCCTATGTCTCGGTCCCCAGGGTCGGTTTCGAGCAGGTCCCCGAGGAGATCGTCGGAGCGCTCGTCGCCGAGGGGATCCTGGTAGGGGTCGAGGTGGCCGCGACCGCGGAGCCGCCACTTGCCAAGCGCCGGGCCGAAGGTTCTCATTACCAGCTCGTCACCGCCTGGTGGGCGAGCACGAGCTGCTACGTCGTCCTCGACGTTCGAAGGGAGCTTGCTCTAGCTGGAGAGGGCAGGCTTCGCCCCGCCGGCACGTGGTCGGCGACAGGGAAGGTCTTTCACCTACCGGACAGCGTGCAAATGGCGACCTCAGTGTGGCGCCGCTCTGGCGGGGCGGACGGAGCGGGCAAGCCGAAGAGCCAGCGCACAGATGACCCGCTCGATCTACTCCCGCCCGAGGTGGCGAAGCCCGTTATGGGTGGCCAAGCGGACGCGTGGCGGGAGTTCGGTAAGAGCTGGGCCACCGAGACGGTCGTCGCCTCGCGGCTGTTCGCCGACAGGGTCAGGGTGCTCCGTGCCACGAGGCAGGCAACCTCCCGGCGAGCACTGGACGGTGCGGACTGGGCACTCGAGACGATCGACGCTCCTGTCACCGGGTCGCGGGAGTTCTCCGTTCGGCAGCGGGGGAAGGATCTGTCACTGGGGCGAAAGGGAACCTCGTGATCACAGTGCCGTTGTCCGAGGTATCCGGTCAGAACCCGTACTTGAGGCGACGCATCTCGAACGCCTCACGGCCTCCTTCGAGTATCTCCTCGACGAGCTCCCGGACCCTGGCGGAGTCGATCGAGCCCTCGCACTCCTCGGGGATTTCGGCATGGCCCCGACCCTGTGGGTGCCGAGAATGCCATCTCCGCAGCTCAGGCCCCCATCCGGTACTCGTGGATGATGCCGCCCAGACGGTCGGTTTTTCGTAGCCTGGCGGGGTTGATGTCGTGGAGCGGCGCCGGCAGTGAGTCGAGCGCAGATGGCGCACGCTGGTCCAGGGTGCGGTGGGGACGGTGGGAGTTGTAGTGCCCGACGTACTCGGCGAGCACGGCCTCAAGGTGGCGGCGGCCGAGGATGAGCATCCGGTCGAGGCATTCGCGCCGTATGGTGCCGATCACGCGCTCACAGATGGCGTTGGACCGGGGTGCTCGGACCGGGCTCTTGATGATTCTGGTGCCCTCCGCGGCGAAGATGGTGTCGAAGGAAGCGGTGAACTTGGCGTCGCGATCGTGGATGAGGAACTTGACAGCGCTCGCCTGGTCGGCGAGCTCCATCGAGAGGTTGTGCGGGCCTGCTGGGTCACCCACGCGGCCGCCGGTTTGGCCGTGATGCCGGCGATCCGCACGAGACGCGTGTCGTGATGGATGAACACGAGCACGTAGAGCCTGCGGAGAAGGATGGTGTCGATATGAAAGAAGTCGCAGGCGATCAGGCCCTTCGCCTGCGCAGCCAGGAACTCCGCCCAAGTCGGTCCCAATCGCCGCGGCGACGGGTCGACGCCGTGGCGCTTCAAGATCGCCCAGACGCTCGAGGCGGCGATGACAATGCCCATGGTGGCGAGCTCACCGTGGATGCGGCGGTAGCCCCAGGTCG
>JAJZJY010000219.1 GCA_021809885.1 Actinomycetes bacterium | reverse complement strand
TAAGCTACATGGAGTCCACGCCGCGGTGATAGGGAGGGATTGCATGCCGGGACGCACGTACGGTGTGGGCAGTTTTGCCGTCGACTGGGAGCAGCGGTACGACTTCGATCGGCTGCGAGCCGAGCGTATCCGGAGAGCCCAAGCCGCCATGGGCGAGGCCGGCATCGACGGTCTCCTCCTGTGGAAGATGGAGAACGTCCGATACCTGACGTCGCTCCGGGCCCAGATCATCGCTGGCAAGGCGTCCATCCTGAACGGCGTACTACTGGCCCAGGACGGTCCCCCCGTGCTCCTGCCCTCGGGCGGCGAGGTGGACCATGCCCAGTACATGCCGTGGCTCGGCGCCGTCCACGCCGTGCCGATCATGGAGCAGCGGGAGCTGGTCGAAGGGTTCGTACGCGAGATCCTCGGCCCGCTGCTTCGCGAGCGTGGGATTGCCGGGGGCCGGCTCGGTATCGACCAGACGACCATCGCCATGATCGAGCTGCTGTCTCAGCACCTCCCCGATGTACGGGTGGTCGACGGCGACCGGGCGATGCAAGAAGCCCGTATGATCAAGACCCCAGAGGAGATTGCCGTGGTCGAAGAGGCGTGCGCGATCGGCGACGGCGTCACCCAGCGGGCGCTCGACGAGACTCGAGCCGGCCGACGGGAGTGCGAGATAGCCGGCGACGCCATGCAGACTCTGTACTACCTGGGCGGCGAGATGCCTCACGTGATCACGCCGTTCGTGGCTTCGGGCGAACACATGGCACCACCTCACCGCTTCGCCACGGACAAGATCCTGCGTAACAGGGACCTCTGCTTCATTGACATCGGCGCCATGTGGAACGGCTACTTCGCCGACATCGGTCGCTGCACGGTAGTGGGCCGACCGACGGACCGCCAGCGCCAGGTGTACCAGGCCGTCTACGACGGGCTCCACGCCGGCATCGACCAGATGCGGCCAGGAAACACCACCGAGCAGGTGGCCTCGGCCGTGCGCCGGGGCGTGGCCGCCTACGGGTTGGAGGAGCACCTCTTCTCCCTCTTCATCGGCCACGGCATCGGGGCCGGGTCCAACGAGCCGCCCTACATCGGGGAGACGCTCCCGGGGGCGACGCCGGCCGAGCTCAGGCCGGGGATGCTGTTCGCCATCGAGCCGCTCGTGTGGGTCGAGGACTCCGGTGGCGTCGGGGTCCGCATCGAGGACATGGTGCTGGTCACCGAGAACGCGCCCCGGGTGCTGAGCCGGGTGGAGTACGAGGAGGCCCTGCTCGCTTGACGTCGTGCGGCAAGCCGGAGAGCCCCGCGCCCGGCTCGCCGAGGATGGTGTCGAGCCAGTCGCCCACCATGCGGCCAACCTCGTCCTCGCACCCCGAATAGAAGTGGTCGGCACCGGACACGATCCGGACGTCCACGGGGGCATGGGCGGCGGCGGCGAAATTCTCCGCCGGGTACATCTCGGGGTCCTCGAGCTCGCCTCGCAGGTACAGCACCGGGCACTCGATGCGCGGCGCCGCCTCGACGATGCGGGGGATGTTGTCGCTTTCCATGTCGAGGTAGGTGGCCGCCGACACGACATACCACCATCCCGGCATGAGCAGTAGGGCCTCGGGCTCTCCGCTCTCCACCAGGCGGTGCGCTTCGGCCGAGATCTCGGTCCTGCGGCCCTGGGCCATGAGCCCGATCTCTGACCCGCGCCGCAGCATCTCGGGACCTCCGAGGTGGGCCGAGAGGAGGACGAGGGCCCGGACGCCGGGGTGGTCCGCCACGTGGCGCGCCGCAAAGAGCCCACCGTTGCTGTGCCCGATCACCACCGGTTCCCCGCCGGCTCGCTGGACCACGTGGGCGCGGGCGATCTCGTTATCCTCGATGGCCTCTGCTGCCGTCTGGTAGGCATTGCCCTCCGGTACCCGAGTCCGGCTGGTGAGCGTCTCGTGCCCGCGTCGGTTGAAGGAGAAGCACTCGATCCCGCGCGGGACGAGGTGGGACGAGAGGAAGCGCACCGGGCCGCTGTAAAAGTTGGCCCCGTTGCCGTGGCACAGCATGGCCGTGGCGCGCGGTGGCTGGGTGGCGGAGCGGAACCACATCCCGTCGATGGGGACGGTGGGCGTCGGCAACGAGACAAGCTGTCCGTCCATCGGCGGCGGCTCATAGCCCTGTCGGTCGGATACGGTTGCCACCCCGCCTATCACCACCTGTCCGCGGTTGCCGGGGCGATCCCCTGGGGGTTGACGTAGACGTCGAACACATCCGGCTTCCTGACCGCTGATGCCCGCTCGAAGGCCGGGCGCAGTTCGGCCAGCGTCAGGGGGCCGGCATCACACGGGGCCATCTTGCCCTCACCGAGTGCTGCGCGACGGCGACCCGATAGGGGGGCGACCACCGATCCGGACCGACTGCCCTCTCGACGGCGCGTCCTCCATGGGAATCAGACCCCGAGGTGCTGCTCGCGGACCTCGGGGACGGCGTCGAGCTCGGCGGGGGTGCCACGCCACACCACGGTGCCGCCCGCCAGGATGTTGACCGTGTCGGCGGAGCGCACGGCTAGCTGGTAGTTCTGCTCGACCAGGAAGATCCCGAGTCCCTCCCCCCTCAGCTGGCCGACGATCTCGCCGACCCGGTCGACGATCGCCGGGGCCAGGCCCTCGGAGGGCGCGTCCATGAGGAGCAGGCGTGGGTTGGTCATGAGCGCCCGGCCAATGGCCAGCATCTGCTGTTCACCACCCGACAGCTGGCCGCCGCGGTTGCGGCGCCGGTCGCCGAGGTGGGGAAAGAGCTCATAGATCATGTCAAGCTTCCACGTCGTCCCGGTATGGCCGTCGAGCGGCGGCCGGGCCCCGAGCGTGAGGTTCTCTTCTACCGTGAGCGAGGCAAAGATATGGCGCCCCTGGGGAACCAGCGCGACGCCCCTGCGGGCGACCTCGTAGGAAGGCCGGCCTGCCACGTTGCGGCCGTCGAGCCGCACCTCGCCGCGGCGAGGCCGAAGCAGCCCCATGATCGTCTCCACGAGCGTCGTCTTTCCCATTCCGTTGCGGCCAAGCAGGGCGACACACTGCTGATCAGGGATCGTGAGGTCGACGCCCTGGAGGACGTAGTTGATCCCTCGGTACGTGTGGACGTCTTCGACCTCGATCATGCGGAGGCACCGTCGTGCTCGCCGCCTTGGTGGGCGGCACTACCGAGGTAGAGCTCACGCACCGCCGGGTGGCGCTGCACCTCCAGCGTCGGGCCTTGGGTCACCAGTTCGCCGTGGTCGAGCACGGCCACCCAGTCGACGGCGCTGCGCAGGACTTGCATGTCGTGCTCAATCATCACCACGGTGAGCTCCTTGGACAGTCGCGACAGCAGCGCCAGGATGTCGACACGCTCGGCAGGCGAGAGCCCAGCCGCCGGCTCGTCGAGGAGCAGTACCTTCGGCTCGGTCGCCAGGGCCAGCATGACCTCGAGCTCGCGCAGCTCACCGTGGGAGAGCTCCCCGGCAATCAGCTCCAGCCGGTCACCGAGCCCGAAGCTGGCGGCCAGCTCCTCGGCGCGGGCTTGCTGGGCCCGGTACGTCCGCCATGGCCGGAACAGCTGCAGCTTCGACCGTGACAGCCCGGAAAGCGCCAGGGTCAAGTTCTCGCGCACCGTCAGCATGTTGAACACCCGGACGACCTGAAAAGTTCGCCCCAGCCCGAGCTGCACCCGCTGGGGCGGGGACAGCTTGCTCACGTCCTTGCCGAAGAGCGCGACCGTGCCACTCGTCGGGCGAAGCTCGCCCGAGAGCAGGTTGAAGAGCGTGGTCTTCCCGGCGCCGTTGGGACCGATGATGCCGAACCGGCTGCCCTCGGGAACGGTCAGCGACACGTTGCCGACCGCCGTCAGCTCACCGAAGCGGCACGTGAGCTTGTCGAGCTCGAGGGCAGGCGGGCGCCTGTCGAGCGCGGGTGCACCGGCGGTCGGCTCGGTGGTGGACGTGGTGCTCATTGCTGGACCCTCCCCGCCGTCTCGTCCGTCGTCGGCCGGTCGCCCGTCGACTGCGGCGGGGACCCCTTCGGCCCATCGGAGTCGAGGCTTCTCGCGGCGCCACCAAGCCCGTCCGCCGAGGCGGTGGCTACGGCCAGCGGGGACCCGCCGTCATGGCGCATGGTGACGATCAGCCGGTGGACCACCAGCTGTCCCTTGCGGAGCAAATCAGCGATGCCACCGGGGGTGAAGATGACTGCGGCGATGAACACGATGCCCATGACCGTCTCCCAGCGGGAGATGTAGGTGCTCACCTCCTGCTGGAACATCACTACGATCACCGCGCCGATGACCGGCCCCCAGATGGTGCCCAGGCCACCCATGATCACCATCAGCACGAGAAAGCCGTCCTGGCTGAATGTCAGGCTGGCCGGGCTGACGAGATGGTTCGAGAAGATGTAGAGGATGCCGGCGAGCCCTGCCACGAAGGAGGCGATCACGTAGCCGATGTACCGCTGGATGCCGGTGCGGTAGCCGAGCGCCCGCAGGCGAGGCTCGTTGTTCTTCATGCCCCGCAGCGACAGGCCGAACGGTGAGCGAACCATCAGCAGCAGCAACCCCATGATCACAACGAAGACGATGAAGGTCGTGACCCACAAGGGCATTGTGTTCGACAGGCTCCAGGGGCCGATGCTGGGGGCGCTGAGTAGCGAGATGCCGTTGTCACCCGACGTCAGGCTGGTCCACTGGTAGGTGAGTCCCCAGAAGATCTGGCCGATGGCTAGCGTCACGATGACGAAGGTGATCCCGCTCACTCGCACTGCCACCACGCCGGTGAGGGCAGCGAGCCCGAGCAGCACCGCTACTGAGATGCCGATGGCAGCCCACGCCGTGAAGCCGTGCTCCTCGGCGATGGCCACGCCGTAGGCGCCGACGCCGAGGAACCCCGCCTGGCCCAGGGTGATCAGGCCCCCGAACCCGCCCAGAAAGTCGATGCCCATGGCTGCGATGGCGAAGATCAGGATGTCCTCGAAGATCGTCGAAAGGTACGACCCCGAGGTGAGAAGGATCAGGATCACCACGAGGCAGGCGACCCCAGCCACGGGGCCGACCATGCGCTCGCCCAGGTTCAGCCGGGTCCGAAGCTTGACGGCCGATGCTTCGCCGGTCAACTCCTCGATGCCCGGAACGATGGCTGTCGTAGAGGTCAAGAGGTCGTCGCTCTTGCTCACGCCATTGCCTCGCGCCCGAGGATGCCCTGCGGCCGTACCAGCAGGATGACCACCAGCGGGATGAAGAGCACGGTATAAGAGATCGCTGGGAAATACGCGGTGCCGTAGGTGTCGATCAGGCCGATGATCAGGCTGCCGACGATCGCACCTTCGTAGCTACCCAGACCGCCGACCACGACCACGGCGAGGGCGAAGAGGAGGATGTTGGTGTCACCGCCCGTATACAGGCCCAGCACCGGAGCTCCCAGCACCCCGGCGAAGCCGGCCAGGGCTGCTCCGAGCACGAACACGCCGGTGAACACGCGCCGGACATTGATCCCGAGGGCATTCACCATCTCGCGGTCGTCGACACCCGCTCGGATGATGGCGCCGATTCGGCTGTAGTGGAGCAGCAAGTAGAGGAGAATCCCCACCAGCAGCGCCACGCCGAGGATGAAGAACCGCCCGTTGGGATAGACGATGTGCCGGAAAGGGAGGTGGCTGGAGCTGCCAAGGACTCCGGGAAGGTTGATGCTGAGCGGGTTCCCCCCCCAGACGGCGAGCGAGACGTCATCGATCACGTACACGAGGCCGAGGGTGGCGAGCAGCTCGGCCATCTCTACGTGGTGGAGCCACGGGAGGAGGAAGCGTTCGACGACCAGACCGAGCCCAGCCATGGCCACGGTACCGGCGATCAACCCATAGAAGAAGTTTCCGGTATGACCCCCGATGACGGAGTAGGCGACGTAGCCGCCGAGTAGGAAGACGGCACCGTGCGAGAGGTTCGTCACTCGCATGACTCCGAACACCAGCGTGAACCCGCTGGAGACGAGAAAGATGATCCCTGCAAAGGTGAGGCCGTTGAACGTCTGGACGATGAACTCGGTCATCGGCAGTCTCCCCCTTCCTCAGCTGGCGACGCCGTCCCGGCTCTGCCAGCCGCTTTGATCGCGACGCCGATCGCCACAGCGGACGTCACCGAACTGGCCCGGACGACGCCCACCGTTGGTTCACGATCCAGGCATGCGAACGACGGCCCCAGTCTCGATGGCGCGCGCGATCGCGGTGGTCAACTCGACGCTGCGCAGCCCGTCGACACCCGATGGGCTGGGCTCCTCGTCCGCCTCGACCGACTCGGCGAAGGCGGCCAACGTGGCTCGATAGCCGCCGGAGGTGTCGGCCGCATGTTCGCTTTCGCCGCTGGCCGTGGTGACAATCAGGCTGCCCTGGCGCCGGGGACGGCTCAGGTTGCGGCCAAGAACCCTACCCTCGGTGCCGTAGAGCACGACGTCGTCGCGAGCGTAGGGCACCGCCTGGTTGGCGTTCACGTAGGCGAGGGTGCCGTTGTCGAAGCGAAGCAAGACGGCGGCAGCCGTGTCGACGGAGAAGCCTTCCTCGCGGTCCACCATGGCCGACGCCTCCACCACCTCGGCGCCAAGCAGGTACCGGAGGAGGTCGAAACCGTGGACACCGATGTTGTTGATGGTGCCGAGGCCGGCCAGGGAGGGATCGGTGCGCCAGCCCTTCGGCAGGTTCCGGCCGGCGCTCATCTCTACCTGAGCCATCACCACGCGGCCGAGAATACCGCTACGGACCGCCTCCACTGCCTCGGTCATCCCTTCGTGGCGCCGGGTCTGGAACATGAGGCCCAAGCGGACGCCGGCATCCTCGCATGCATCGATGGCCTTCTTGGCGTCGGACACCGACGTTGCAAGCGGCTTGTCGCATAGGACGTGTTTTCCTGCGGCGGCGGCAGCGACCACCTGTTCGGCGTGCAGCGCATTGGGCGTGGCGATGTACACGGCGTCTACGTCGTCGGACTGCAGCATTTCCTCGTAAGAGGTGGTCCCCCGGCCAGCTCCGTGGGAGGCTGCGAACTCATCGGCCTTCGCCCGGTCACGGCTGACGACAACCGACAGCTCATGGCCGTCGAGGCCCCTGATGCCTGGAAGGATCTCCGTGTCGGCGATCCTTCCAAGTCCGACGAGACCCCAGCGGAATTGACGTGCGGGCACCTGCTCTCCCTTCCTGTCTCGATGCGCCGGTGCACGTGTTCGGTGGGCCACCGACGCGCCGAC
>JAJZJY010000218.1 GCA_021809885.1 Actinomycetes bacterium | reverse complement strand
CATGATCACCGCGGACGCCGGTGGCTCCAACAGCTACCGCAGCCGGCTGTGGAAACGTGAGCTTGGAGCCTTCGCTGAGCGGACCGGTCTCGCGGTCACCGTGTGCCACTTCCCTCCCGGCACCTCGAAGTGGAACCGCATCGAGCATCGGCTCTTCAGTCACATCTCGATGAACTGGCGAGGCCGTCCACTCACCAGCCACGAGGTCGTCGTGGAGCTGATCTCTGCCACCACCACCCGCAGCGGGCTCACCGTCCGGGCCGAGCGAGACCCGGGCAGCTACCCGACAGGCATCAAAGTCACCGACGCCGAGCTCGCCGCCGTGCCCCTCCAAGCGCATCGCTTCCACGGCGAGTGGAACTACACCTGCAACGGCGAACGCCTGAAGTCCCGACCCCGCAAACGAACTACAACCACGTAATTTTGCGGTGCGCCCTAAGCCCTCCAACTCGGCATTCCCTGCACCGGCTCCCACCGATGATGTACCACACAGACGATACCACATGAGCACTATCGGTCACGCTGATACCACCTGGAGGGGTGGTTCATCACTCAGCCGCAGCATGCTTCGCCGGTGGCTGGCGGGGGAGGGGGGCAGCGAGGATCACTGCAGCGGTGACGAGGACGCCGACGGCGAGCAGCGCCACGCCAGGCCAGGCCCAGTGCTGCCAGGCGAGACCCGGGAGGTAGGCGCCGAGGGCGCCGGCGGCGTAGTAGCAGCTGAAGTAGATGCCACTCGCCGTGCCGCGATCCACCTCGGCCGACGCTGCGACGCCGAGTTGGATGACCGTGACCCCGGAGAACATCCCGGCGGCGAGCATCGCGAGGCCGGCGATCACGGCGGGCAGGGACGGGGCGAGGGTGAGGGCCGTGCCGGCAGCGGCGGCGACCATGGAGGCAACCCCGACCTGCCGCCAGCCCCACCGGTCGGACAGCTTGCCGGCCCCGGGTCCGATCGCACCGACGACCCAGAGGACGAACACCAGGCTGGCGGCCTGCGGGCCGAGGCGGAACGGTGCCGCCTGCAGGCGGTAGGTGACGTAGGAGAACACGCCGATGAACACGAACAGCAGGGCGCTGCCTGCGGCGATGGCACGCCGGAGGCGGGGGTTGCGCAGGTGGCCGGCGATGGCGGGCACCCGGCGCTCCGTGTGGCTCGAAGGCGGAGCGTCCGGAAGCGCCCGCCACATCAGCACCGTGCCGGCGCAGGGCAGTACGGCCAGGCTCGCGAGGGCGGCGCGCCAGCCGATCGCCACAGCGAGGAACGCCACGCCGAGCCGCCCGACCAGTCCCCCGACCACGAGGGCGACGACGTAGTTCCCCATCGCCCTGCCGGCGTGGCGCGGGGAGAACACCTCCCGGATGTACGGCACGCCCACGGTGAGCAGGCCCGGCATGCACAATCCCTGGCCGGCTCGGCACGCGAGCAGCAACCCGAAGTCGGGTACTGCCGCCAGCGCAACGGTCGGGAGCACGAGCAGGCCGCTGGCGAGCAGGATCGTGCGGCGCCTGCCGTGGCGGTCCGAGTAGGCCCCCCACAGCCAAGCACCGGCGGCAACCATGAGCACCGTCACCGAGATGCTCAGCCCCGCCACCGAAGGGCGAACCCGGAACGCCCGTGACAGCACAGGCAGGATGGCCTGGGTGGAGTACATGGTGGCGAACATCCCGGTCGCTCCGACAAGGAAGCCGAACATCGAAGGCGGCGGGGCGCCGGGGTGCTGCAGCCGGCTGACCGGGGAAGATCGGTTCACGTGGCCGGCGATGCTACCGATCACCCCCGCGCCGACCGCACCCGGGCCGGCGCCGGCGGGCGCCGTGGACGCAACGGTGCTCCAGTGCTTAACTAGACCATATGGGCTACTCTTCACGTGCCCGGAGTAGGGAGCAACCAGACATACGCATCGATCGAGTTGCCGTGCCGTGCTCGCATGCCCGGGCCTTGTCGCATATCGAGGTCCTCCCGTCCCTCGTCTACATCTCCTGCCGCAGCTGCCTCCACGCCTGGTGGGAGCACGACGGCCAGCCCGTCAGCTTCGCTCAGGCCAGCGCGGAGGCCAACCGTCGCCTCGGCGGCCGCCGACCGTCCCGCTAGCCGCGTCGGGCGGGTTGAGGTCGTCCGAAGGCGCGTGCTTCGGCTTGCGGAGTACCGCTCGAGGCCGGCGTGCGCCAACCTGGGAGCCCAACCCGAGCCCGAGGTGGCCAGTGTCAGCTTCCCCTACCCGCAACTTGTGGGACACGGTAAGGCGTACGGGTCGCGCCCGGGGGGGGAGCCGCCACCGGGACGTGCAGGGAAGCGCCCCGCGGGCAGCGGTGCTCGGTGCGGGCGACGGGCTGTTGACCAACGTCTCCCTCGTTCTCGGCGTCGCCGGTGCCTCAGCGTCGGGACCGGCGGTGCGCCTCGCCGGGGTGGCGGGGCTGCTGGCAGGTGCGTTCTCGATGGCCGCCGGCGAGCTGGTCTCGGTCCGGGCGCATGACGAGCTCATGCGCCGGGAGATCGACGTGGAGGCGGAGGAGTTGCGCACCGATCCGGAGGAGGAGCAGCGCGAGCTGGCTGCGATGTACAGGGCCCGGGGCGTGCCCGCCGACGATGCAAATACGGTGGCGAGGATCCTGTCGGCCGAACACGCCATCGCCCTCGACACCCACGCTCGGCTCGAGCTCGGGATCGACCCGGACGCAGTCGGCTCCGCCGGCGCCGCCGGAGTCACGTCGTTCTTCGCCTTCGCCATCGGGGCGATCCTCCCGCTCTTCCCCTGGTTCTTCCTCTCCGGGGTGGGCGCCATCGTCGCCTCGATCGTCGTCGGCGCCCTGGCCGCCTGCGCCCTCGGCGCCACGATCGGGGCGTTCACGGGGCGCGGAGTGGGCCGCACCGCCCTGCGGCAACTGGCGGCGGCGACCGTCGCCGCCGGGGTCACCTTCGCCGTCGGCACGCTCCTCGGCACCCACGCCCCCTGACACGCCCCCGGGGGGTACCAGGGGGCGCCACCCCCACCGGTAGGTTGGGGGCCGTACCATGAGCGCTCTCGACAGTGTTCCGACGGCGGTGTCACGCCCGGAGCTCCGGGCCGGGGAGATGCTGGCGGAGGGCGGCGAGGGTCGGGTCTACGAGCTCGTTGGGCGGCCGGGCACCCTCTACAAGGCCTACCGGCGCCCGGCGCAGCTGGCGCCGCTCGAAGCGCTCATCGCGTGGGAGGCGCGCCTCGCTGAGGCGCAGCCCGAGCTGGCGGCGCGCGTCCGGGCCGCGACGGCATGGCCCCAGGCGGTCGTCACCCAACCCGGCGCCGCCGGCGGTACAGCCGCTGGGCTGCTGCTGCCTCGCGCGCCGCGGCGCTTCGCCGTGCGACATCGTGACGGCACCAGCCGGCTCGCCACACTGTCGTACCTCACAGCCGACCCCGGGCAGCGGGCGGCGGCTTACGGCCTGGCGTTGCCGGCGCCCGTCTCCGCCGACCGCATCGGGATCGTCTACGCCCTGGCGCGCGTCCTCGAGGCGTTCCAGCGCGCCGCGCCCCCGGTCGGCCACGGGGATCTCTCCACCAGGAACATCCTCTGGTCCCTCGAGCGCGGGCCTGAGGTCTTCCTCCTCGACTGCGACAGCTGTGAACGCTACAGCCCCGACGGAGAGGCGCTGGACTCCGGGCACCGCCGCCGGGCCATGACGCCCAACTGGGACGACCCGGCCACCCCTGCCGGGGCCAACCCGACGCTGGCCTCCGACCGGTACTCCCTTGGGCTCATCTTCCTCCGCGTCGTGGGGGCCGCCCACTTCCCGCTGCAGCGCCGCCAGCGGGACAGCGAGCTGCTGAGCATCGACTTCGCCATCCCCCCAGCGGCGCGCCGCACGCGCTCGCTGCTCGACGGGGCGGTCGTCTGGTCGGTCTGTGCCCGGAGCCTGAGCACCCGCGACCCGGCCCGACGTCCGGCGGCGGCGGAGTGGGTGTCGGCGCTGGAGGAGGTGCTCGACGGGCTCGGCGCGATGAGCGCCGCCCGGGCCGTGTGGGCGGCCCAGGGTGGTGGGACGCCTGCGCCGAGCCCCACCCGGTCAGCGGAGCAGGCCGCCGACGTGAGGGTGCGGCCCGTCGCCATGTCCGGTGCCGGCCGGCGATGGGAGCGGGTGAGGCCGCCAGGTCCGGGCCTCCCGGCCCTGCCCCAATCGACCCGCCCGGCGCCGCCAGCGGCAGCGCCCACCCGCACGGCGGCTCCCGCTCCGCTCCCGGCGCCCCCGAGCATCGTGGAGCTGGCTCGGACCGGGCTCGGGCGGGGCGGGGAGCTGTGGCTCGGAGCCCACCGGGCGACCCTCGCGTCGCTCTCCCGGGCCGGCCGCCGGCGGCGAGCGACGCGCCAGGTCATCGGCTGCCTCGTGCTCGACTTCGCCCTGCTGGCGGTGATCTTCTACATGTGCGCAATGGTCGCTGGTGTGCTACTGGGCATATAGAGCTCCACCTCCGGTAGCGTCGAAGCGCTGTGGATACGGACGTGGTCAATGTCGAGGAGCGCTACGCGGTCTTCCCGTTCTACCTCTGCCTGGATGCTTCCGCCTCGATGGCGGGCACGCCGATGGAGAGCGTCAACCGCCAGTTGCCGCTCCTGCGCGCCGCGGTCGGAGAGGACCCTGCGGTCGCCGAGGTGATCCGTTTTGGCGTCGTCACCTTCGACGACGTCGCCCACACCACGCTGCCGCTCAGCGACCTGAGCCTGGTCGAGGCCGTACCGACCGTGGTCGCTGCCGGCCGCACCTCCTATGCAGCCGCGTTCGACCACCTGCGCCAGACGATCGAGGACGACTACCACGCGAGCCGGGGGAAGGGAGACCGCTGGTACCGCCCGGCAGTCATCTTCGTGTCGGACGGCCGGCCGACCGACGACCGGGAGAGGTGGCAGTCGGCCCACTCCCGCCTGACCGACACGGGGTGGAAGCGGCACCCCAACATCCTGTCCTTCGGCTTCGGCGACGCCGACCCGGCCGTGCTGGCACACGTCAGCGAGTGCAAGCCCCACAGGGCGTTCATCGCTGCTGAGGGCGCCGAGCCGGCCACGGTGGTCCCCGAGCTCCTCGCCGGGCTGATCCAGTCGATCGTCAGCTCCTCCGCCAGCGTCTACAGCGGCGAGGCGCAGCTGGTGCCGCCGGAGGTCCCGAGCATGACCCCCATCCCGGTCGACGAGCTGGATTGACCGGAAGGGGAGCGCAAGCCCCGTCCGTGAGGGCGGGGTCAAGCGACCCCGGTAGCGTCGCGTCCCCGTCTCTCCTGGAACCCCGACTTGCGGTTCGGGGCCTGCTGGTTGTCGATGTACTCCTTCACCTTCTCCAGGGGCGCTCCGCCACAGGAGACGACAGCGTAGGAGGGAGACCAGAAGTGGTCACCCCACAGCGCCCTGGCCACTTCTGGCCAGTTCTCCTGGCGGATGCGGTAGGCGGAGATGGTCTTCAGCGACATCACCAACTTGGACAGAGCCACCTTCGGTGGGTAGGAGACGAGGAGATGGGCGTGGTCCCGGTCGGTCTCGAAGGCGTCGAGGGATGCCTCGTACCTACTGCACACCTCGGCGAAGGAGCCCCGTAGGGACTCGACTCAGCGACCCTCTTGGTCATCACCTTCTTGCGGTACTTGGGGACCAAGACGATGTGGGCATGCAGGCGATAGACCACATGCCTGCCGTTGCGCCACTCGTCGGTTATACAGTAGGTGGGCCTCCAGCCGTCACACCCCCACGGTAGGCTCAGTAGTGATGGGCCGGGGACGTAACCGCCAGAGGGATGCCCCCGCCTACGTGGAGTCCTGGCCGCTGCGCGCCCTGCCACGCCAGCGGGCGAGCGTCGAAGCCCGCTTCGGCGCCGGGCTTCGCGTCTACAACGCCTGTCTCGGGGAGGCCCTGCGCCGATCGGCGCAGGTGAAGGCGGACCCCGCGTGGGTAGAAGCGAGAGAGATGCTCCGGGGCACCAAGGCGACACCGGAGGCCAAGGCCCGCAGCGAGGCTTTCGACGAGGTCAACAACCGCCACGGGTTCACCCTCGCCGCCTTGCAGTCCTACGGGTCGGGACTACGCCAGAACTGGGTACGCGAGAGGTACCACCTGGGCTCGGCGGGCCGCCCCCGGTTCGAGCCCTGGCGCCGTGGCCTGCACTCGATGGAGACCAAGATCCGGGAGGGCTCGCTCCGTCCGGTGCTCAGCGACGAGGGGATACCGACCGGGTTGCAGTGGGGCCAGGGGTTCGTCTTGGACATCGCTGCGGCGAAAACCGAGACCGAGTCCGTCGAGCTCGTGCGCCTGTCGCGTGCGGTCCAATCCGGATGGCGCCGAGCGAGGATCGTCAAGACCGTGATCGGAGGGCGGGCCACCTGGCGGGCGCAGTTCGTCTGCGACGGCCGCCCACCCGCTCGTGATCCCCGGGCATCTGGGCGGGTGTCGATCGACCTCGGCCCCTCGATGGCCGACGTGGTCTCCGGTACCGGCAGCTTCACCGTCCCGCTGGCAGACAGCCTGGCGGGCAGGGCGGCCGAGCTGCGCCGCCAGCAGCGCCACTCGGACCGCCAGCACCGCGCCGGGAGCCCCGGATGCCTCAACCCCGACGGCACCCACGTCGCCGGTCGCTGCCACTGGCAGACCCGGTCGAAGAGCGCCCGGCGCACCCAGGCGAAGGTCGCCGACCTGCACCGCCAGACCGCCGCCCACCGTCTGTCAACCCATGGGCGCATCTGGAACCGGTTGCAGGCCACCGGCGTCGACGCCCGGGCGGGGAAGCTGAACTACGTCGCCTGGCAGAAGATGTTCCCTCGCAGCGCCAGGGACAGGGCGCCGGGGCTGTTCGTCGAGATGGGACGCCGTAAGGCCGCGAGCGCCGGCGGCTCCTTCTACGAGTACAGCCCCTACACCACCGCCTTGTCACAGACCTGCGTCTGCGGGGGACACAAGGACAAGCGGCTCTCCGAGCGGGTCCACCGCTGCGCCTGTGGCGTGGTGGCTCCAAGGGACCGCTTCTCGGCCTTCCTCGGCCTGCATGTCCACCCGGTGGTGGACCCTGAGACCGGGGAGCTACGAGACCTGCTCGACGTGGAGGAGGCCCACCAAAGCCTCCTCGACCGCCACGACATCGGTGGTCACCCGGCGTCGGGCAGTACCAAGCTGCGAGGATCACGGCGCTGGTGGCATCCCCGCCATCCGCGTGCAGTGGCGCGCCGACGAGCCAGGCTCAACCCTGGCGGCGACAGAGCGGTTCGGGGGAAACCTGCACATCCCGTG
>JAJZJY010000217.1 GCA_021809885.1 Actinomycetes bacterium | reverse complement strand
GCGGCCGACTCTTGACCCCAGCTCCGGGAGTGGTCGGACGCGGCCAAGGAAGCGCACGGATCATCGTCAAAACGGCCGGGCTGACTGCTGGGTGACGAAACGACCCCCGGAAACAGCAGAAGACCCTGAAATACGTGCCGAACGTCCAGGAGCCGTGGACCGGGAGCGTCCCACTGCGCAGGACCCAGCCCCCCTTTGCTGCGATCCACACCCATGCGACGAGGAATGCGATCCCGAGCGCGAGGCCCTGGTTGGCGGACATGAAACCCTTCGTAGGCGCGTAGTACATGAGATAGATGCTGATGGAGATGAACATAAATGTCATCACTTCGACAAGAGTGGAGAAGCCGCTCCAGTACACGACCTCGGTCGCTGCGACGAAGCTGAGGGCACACAGCAGCCACGGGTAAGGGAGCCGTACGGGCCGCCGCCACGTCGGCGCCAGTCGCCGGAGCGCCATCACACCGGCGCCGCCCATGATATAGGTCAGCACGGTCGTCGACGTGATGAACGCGACGAGCCCGTACCAGCTCGGCTGGCGGACGAACAAGAGCCCGCCGACGAACACCGACGCGATCAACGCGGGCCAGGGGATGGCGAACCGGTTCATGATCTGCATGCCGGGCGGGAAGAGCCGTTGGACCGACATCCCATAGAACGTCCGCGTCGAGGTGCCCAGGTAGACATAGCCGGTCCCTGCCGGTGAGATAACTGCATCCCAGATGAGAAGCGCCGCGAAGCCGGCAAGCGCCCCGATGCCCGCGGCGTGGAGCTCATGGTAAAACGGGCCGGTCGCCCAGGAACTCGTGCTGAGAGCAGACCAATTCCCGACCTTGATGCCGATGTTCCCCCATCGGATGGCGCCCGTGAAGGCCACCTGGAGCAGCGTGTAGAGAACGATCGCGATCCCGACAGAGATGATCGTCGCCCGGGGCACGTCGCGCTGGGGGTTGCGCGCTTCCCCCGCGTACTCGAGAGCCTGGCGGAAGCCGAGAAAGCTGAAGACGATGCCGGTCGTCGCGACTGCCTCAAAGATCGGCGAAGCACCGAGCGGCGCGAGGCCACCGACGGAAGAGCCGTAGTTCGAACCCCGGAACGCAAAGAACACGAAGATGAACGTCAGCGTCGGTATCACGAGCTTCCATAAGACGACCCACCGGTTGACCTCGGAGAGCAGCCGGATGCCCACGAAGTTGAGCAGGAAGAAGAAGAGCATGAACCCGAAGCCGAGCATGATGCCACTCGGCCACGACAGGATCGTGCTGTGCGGCGTGATGAGCCCAATTGTCGGGAATTTGGAACCGAGGTACGTGACCGCCGCTTCGGCCTCGATCGTCGGCACGGTGACGGCCGAGAGCAGGTATGCCCAAGCGAGCAGCATGCCTGCGTAGCCGCCGTGGGTGAGCTGTGGATACCTCGACAGCGCTCCGGTCCGCGGGAGCATCGCTGATATCTCCATGTACGTGAACGCAATGAAGAGCACGCAGACGCCGCCGATCAGCCACGAGAACATCGACGCCGGACCCGCCGTGGCGGCCGCGCTCAGCACCGCGAACAGCCAGCCGGAGCCGATGACCGCCCCGAGCGAGAGGCCCGTCAGCTGCGTCAGGCCCATCGTCTTTCTGAGCTTGAGATCTGTCGCCTCGTAGCTCGCGACCCCGCTGTCCGGCGGTCTCACAGGGCGCTCTAGTTCCGCCTCTGGTGGTGGCTGCATGCCTGCCATTGGACAAGCCCCCTGTCGCCGCGCTGCCAACAAAAAGATGACGCACTTGCGGTGCCAGTTGACTTTGGCCGCGGCCGGTGGCGCAACCAAGCATCCTATGTGTCCTAAGGCAACGCCACGACTAGGGGCTAGGAGCATCTCCCAGGTGTCCACCTAAAGGCCACCGAACGTGTGTACGCTCGTGCGCGTGAAGCTCGCCGAGTGGGCCTATTCGTACGGCGTCCACCCGAACACCGCGTATCGCTCGTTGCGCGAAGGCACAGTGCCGGTGCCCGCGCGGCGGCGAAGAATGCCGACGCAGCGTGATGCCCGTCCGCCAAGCCTTCCGCTTCGAGCTCGACCCGGGCAACCGGACGCGGAGCACCCTCGCGAGCCACGCTGGCCCCCCCGCTTCGCCTACAACTGGGGACTCGCGCTCCCAAAGGAGCGCCTCGATAAGCGTGAGCAGATGCGCCTTTCCGGGCTTCGGGAGCTCCTCTCCGACGACGAGGTCGAGCGCCTTGCTCCCACGGTCGAGGTTCCGTGGATACTCCCGTCGCTGCGCAAGGAGTGGAACCGCCAGCAAGCCACCGTCGCTTTGTGGTGGGCGGAGAACTCGAAGTAGTCCTACAGCTCCGGCCTCGACGCTCTCGCCCGGGCGCTCGAGGCGTTCGCGAAGGGGCGTAGGGGCGAGCGCGCGGACGCGCCGGCGCGTCTGCCGGGACATGTCGTGGGCGTCGATCTCGGCGTGAAGCACCTCGCCGCGTTCTCGACCGGCGCGTGCGTCGAGAACCCGAAAGCCCTCGACCGCTATCGGCGTCGCATGGCGCGCCTCCAGCGAGAGCTCTCGCGCCGGCAGGTACGCGCGAAACGGCCGCCGGGCAAAGGCCGGGCTGAACCGAGCCATCCTCGACGTCTCGCCAGCAGTCCCGCCGGCAGCTCGCCTACAAGCTCGAGCGGCTTAGTAGGCGTCTAGTCGTCGCCGGCCACTTCTTCGCTTCGTCGAAGACCTGCTCGTCGTGCGGGAGCGTGAGAGCCAAGCTCTTTCTCGCGACGAGAACGTACGGCTGCGATTGCGGTCTCGAGATCGACCGGCACGTCGATGCAGTGCGCAACCTCGCCGCCTACGGGCGACGACAGCGCGTGTCGCTCGCGAATACCTGTGCTCTTGGAACGAGCCAAAGCCTCACTTGCCCGGGCGTCGGCCTCGGCAATCTCCTCTTACTTGAAAGCGCCGTGATCGCGCTCAAATTCTGTGACGGCATCCAAACCCGCGCGAATCGAGCGCATTGCATGCTCAAATATCGAGCTCCTCTCAGCTGACTTGGAGGTCACGACGAGGTGAGCGATCCAAAAGCCAACACCCCTCCCGACAAGCTGCCCGAGCAGATCGACGCCTCGTTCGCGGCTCGGGCGGCAGCGAGGAAGGCGCCCTTGAGTCCCTCGACAAGATGTGCCCGCCAGCCTTCCCGAAGCGCAAACAGGAGTCTCGAGGATCGAGGCTACGGGGTCGATGCGCCCGATCCCGTGAAGTACCCGTAGACGTCGAAGTCCACGTCGAGCTTGACGGTGCCGGCGTGGTTGTAGGACTCGATCTGGCCGTTCCAGCCAACCGTAACCGTCGCTCTGTTGGCACGAACCTCTCAAGTGGTGAAGTTCAGATTGGAGACCGTCGGCAGAGGGGCGCTGGCAACGATCACCGATCTCTCCCCAGTCTCGATCCTCCGACTGCGATGATCCCATCCGGCCAGCCACGACCGTCTGGGAAACGCCCTTATCCGTGCGCGCCTGGGTCGCCGTCGAGTGCCCTGAACCGGCTCGTCTTGAGGGTGATCTGCCTCTCGTAGAGCCGGCGGGTGGGTCGCGGCTACGAGATGAGCGCCGAGCAGCAGGTGCCAATGCGAAAGACCGTCCTCGTGTCACGAATGGGCGATCGAGTTGCTGACACGGCTGCCCACTCGTTGAGCCGCGATGGTCGAGCCCCAGCGTGGCCTTCACATTCCTAGTATGGAGGCCGTCCGGCACGGCGACAATCGCCATCTCCGACCGCACCCACAGATCGAGGTCGACGCTGCGGTCGTAGGTACCCTCGACCTGGCGGTGGCAGCCGCGCGGGTGGTTTCCAACCGGCCTCGCGATGTGGCATTCATCTGTTTGCTGCATCGCGTAAGTGACAGCCGAACGGCTGACAACCGCCTGTCAGAACCCCCGCCAACCTCCGCTCTGCTCGTCGTCTGTGAGCAGATCCACCCGGAAACAGCCCGAGACCCCGGATGAGCGGACGGGAAAATGGCAGCTGACTGTTGACACGCGAAAGTGACATCCCTACGCTTCGCGCGGCATCTCTCTCGTTTCTACATCTCGCGCTGGGTCCCGTTACTGGCGCTGTGACGGTTGCTGCATAGCTGGCGCATCTGCGGACCGACAGGAAGGGGGACAGCGGGCGTGAGGAGACGGCGCTCGGCCTCCGGCGCCACGTTGCTGCTCGTGGGCTCGTTGGTGGTGCTGCTTGCAGTGCCGAGTGCGACCGCGGCACCCCGGCAGGTGACATCTGCCACCGGCGGCAACTACGTGCCTCTCACCGCGCAGCGGCTGGCGGACACCCGGCCCGGAAGCGGCGAGCCAGACGCCGGCGACACCTTGGCGTCGCACGGCATCCTCACCATCACCATGCCGACGATCGTGCCCCTCGGTGCAGCCGCGGTTGCCCTGAACGTCACCGCCGTGGACGCCACCGCCTCGGGTTTCCTCACGGTCTACCCGGCAGGGGAGGCGACTCCGCTCGAGTCGGTCCTCAACTTCGAGCCCGGCGCACCCGGTTGCACCACCGTCGACTGCGTGGTGCCGAACCTGGTCATAAGCCAGCTGTCATCCGCGAACCAGGTCGTCGTGTACAACGGCTCGACGGGCACGGTGAACGTCGTCGTCGACTTGGAGGGCTACTTCAACACCGCTGCCACCACGATCGGTGTCGCCGGGCGCTACGTGGCGCTCCCCCCCGCCCGTCTCGCCGATACCCGCTGCGGCGACATCCCCGTCGGTGCCGGAGCTGACTGCGCCGCCGAGCACATCCCCGCCGCCAACGCTGGGCTGTCCGCCGTAGCTGGTGGCCAGACCATCGCTGTGGCGGTGGCCGGCCATGCTGGCGTGCCCGCCACTGGAGCCGAGGCCGCGGTCGTGCAGCTCACCGCGACGAACACCACCGCCAACGGCTACCTCACCGCCTACCCTGGTGGCACCAGCCGGCCGCTGGCCTCCAACGTCAACTGGGTGCGCGGCCAGACCGCATCCACCCGGGCGATCGTGCCCCTCGGCCCCAACGGCGCCATCAACGTCTACAACTACGCCGGCCACACCGACGTGGCGGTCGATGTCGTCGGCTACTTCACCAGCTCCGCCAGCACCGCTACCTCCGCGGCCCTGTTCACTCCCATCCCGCCCGGCCGAATCACCGACACCCGCCTCGGAAGCGGCCAGGCCAACGCCGGTGACACCCTCGGCAGCGGCAGCCAGCTGACTGTGGCGGTGGCGGGAGCTACCGCAGGTGGCCTCGTCATACCCGCCGAGGTGGACGGCAACCCCACCGCCGCCGTCTTGAACGTCACCGAAGCCACCGACACCGCGAGCAGCTACCTTACGGTCACCCCGAGCGCTGTCACACCACCGGCGGGCACCTCGGATGTCAACTTCAGCCCTGGCCAGACGACCGCCAACACCGACCTCGCCACCTTGTCGTCGTCGGGGACGATCAGCGTCTACAACTACGCGGGTAACACGAACGTGGCGATTGACGCCTTCGGCTACTTCACCGTCCCCCCCTCCAACGCCCCCCCGCCGGTGACCGGCGGAGGGACGGCCCCGACGGTCGAGATCAGCTTGGCCCCAGGCACCAGCCCAACCGAGCTGGTCGGGGCGAGCGCGACGGTGCAAGTGACGGTCTTGCTCGACGGGGCCACCGAGCCCGGTGCGCCGGTTACGGTGAAGATCACCGGACCAAATGCCGGGACCTTGACCGGGACCACCGGCGCCGCGGGTTTGGCGTCGCTCAGCTACACGGGGCGGGCGGCGGGCACCGACATCCTGACCGCAACGAGCGGCTCGGGCACCTCCGGACCGGTCAGCATCACATGGAGCGCCCCGGTCGCCGCTGCGGCCACCAGTGTCGTCACGGGCAACTTCTTCCCCGAGCCGTCCACCGCCACGAGCTTCGTCGCCAGACCGGGGGACACCCCTGCGTTCACCCAGAGCTTCCCCGACATCGCCTTCAACCCGGCGCAGGGCCTCCTGCCCATCCCGCCAGGGGCCCCCGACCCGACGACGGTGCCGTTCACCGATGTCGTCACCGACCCGGGCGGCGCCTACGCCGGCACGCTGCCGGCGACTGGCAACGGCTTCCAGGCCGGCGCAACGACCGCGGCGGGCGACCTCACCAGCTTCGATGCGGTCTTCCAAGGCACCCTCGACGTCTCCCAGCCCGGCTACCTCACGATCGGGGTGATCGCCGCCGACGGGTTCATCTTCGGGGTCGGCGGCACGGCCACCGCGACGAGCGGGACCAAGGTCGGGGCACCGGCGTCGGGGGTGACCCCGTTCGCCGGCTACCCGGTGGCGGCGGCCGACAACGCCTGCCTGCCGCCCTCGGTTGGAGGCAGCGCCGCCGCGCCCGTCGACTTTCCAGTCACGCTCCACCTGCCGGCAGCCGGCACCTACCCCTACGAGATCGACTACTTCAGCTGCAACACCCAAAGCGGCGGCGCCCCGCTGCGCTCACTTGTCCTGCGGGCCGAGTCCATCTCCACTACGGCACCGAGCGCTCCGACGGTGTACGTGGGCTACGCCGACACCACCCGCCTGCCCAACAACGAGTTCCACTACTTCCCCTTCCCGTGGGGCGGCAGTGAAGGGGTCAGCTTCGAGGGATGCTCTCCCGTGCAGAACTGCCAGTTCGACGGTGGAGCCGTCCGCATCGACAACACCACCGCCGATCCGATGACTATCGACGACCTCAAGCTGGTGTTTGCCACTACCACAGGGCCTTATGCTCCCTATGACTGCACGTTCGACATCTGGCCCAACCAGGCCGCCAACGACCCGGTCACCCTGGCACCAGGGGCCACCGCGATCTACGCCCAGGAAGGCTCTGGTGCCTCGGCCGGGTGCGGCCAGGGGAACCTGCTCGACACCTCCGACGTCCCCGCCGTCAGCTGCACCCAGTCAGACATCGTCCCCCAGGTGGTCCTCGACGTCAACGGCACGACCACCACCTACACAGACACCACCAGGGTGCTCAACACCGGCGGAGTGGACAAGGCCACGTGCTCGCCGAGCTACGAGAACAACGAGTCCTCGCCCTGGACCCGGGTCGGCGGCCCTGGTCAGGGTGCCGACGTGCCGCTGCCGCCGGTGGCGTCGCTCACCTTGTCGCCGATCGCCGCCCTCGGCGGGGGCCCCCTCAGCGACGAGGTGGGCACCTCCCAGCCCTTCACCGTCTCCGCCGTCGGCTCCGACGGCAATCCGATCTCCGGGCTCCCGATCACCTTGGTCGTGGTCGGCGC
>JAJZJY010000216.1 GCA_021809885.1 Actinomycetes bacterium | reverse complement strand
GAGGCCGGTGCCCGGCGCCTGGCCGCGCGGGCCGGGCACCGTGCGGTTGGCCCAGAAGTTGGCCCACGCTTCCGCCGCCGCCGGGTTCAGCTGGCTCTGGCCATCGAGGGCGCAGCTGGGCTTGCCGTCGGTGAAGACGGCCCAGGCCGGGGCACCGTCCTGGCCGTTCGACGGCGTGCAGCCGGCCGGGGGTGCCTGCTGCGGCACCGACGCGTCGGCCGGCGTGGTGAGAAAGCGCGAGTAGCCGTCCTGGTGGAGGTCGAGGATGACCCGGATGCCCTGCTGCCGCGCCCACCCGACCACCTGGGCGATCCGGTCGAGGAACGTCTTGGAGTAGTGCCCGGGCGTCGGCTCGAGCTCGCTCCAGTTGATGGTGAGGCGCACGAGGTCGAACCCGTCCGCCCGCATCTGGGCGAAGTCGTCCTCCGAGCCTGGCGCGCTCGATTGGCGTGCCGGCGCTCTGGCCGCTTCGACCTCGCACAACGGCGGGTCGGGCGCCCGGCCGTCGTTCACCGGGCACCGACCGTCGTAGGCGGCGGGGTCGATCGGGTAGTGGGGGGTGGTGCCGGTGGCACCCGTGTACGCCTGGTCCTCGAACCCGCTTGCCGCCACCCCGCGGAGCACGATCCGCTGCCCGGCGGCATCCGCCAGGTAGGGGACGGCGGCGGCCGTCCCTGGTTCCGCTCCTGTCGGGTGGACGACGTGCAGCAGCGGGAACGCCGCCGAGGCGGGCCGTCCGGAGGACGGCGTGCGGGCCGTGGCCGCCGGAGAGGAAGAGCCGCAGGCGGCCAGGGTCGCCGCCGCAACGGCGACGACGAGGGCGCCGGCCAGGCGTGACCGACGCCCCATGTCCTGCCGCCAGGTTGCGCCAAACCACCCGCCCAGCCGGCCCCCCGGTCGCCCGCCCAGCCGACCCCGGTCCTCACGCTCCTGCGCCGTCGCTGCGTCCCGGTCGTCCACGGAAGGCGATCCTGCCACGGGAACGCTCCGGCGGGCGGGACCCGTCGGGCGGGACCGTCCACGCCGAGGGCTTCGTGGCCGCCCGCCGGAGCGCCAGCCCGGGGTCCGGTAGCCTCGGGGCCCATGGATCACCCGATGACCCAACGCCTCGCCGAGCTCGCCGAGCGGCGCGAGCAGGCCCGCAACGCCGGCTCGCCGCATGCCGTCGAGCGGCACCACGCCAAGGGGAAGATGACCGCTCGCGAGCGCATCGACTACCTGCTCGACGACGGCTCCTTCCAGGAGCTCGACATGCTGGCTCGACACCGGGCCCACGGCATGGGGCTCGAGGACAACCGCCCCTACACCGACGGCGTGATCACCGGGTTCGGCACCATCGACGGCCGCCGGGTGTGCGTCTTCAGCCAAGATTTCACCGTCTTCGGAGGCGCCCTCGGCGAGGTCTTCGCCGAGAAGATCCACAAGGTCATGGACCTCGCCGCTTCCATCGGCGTCCCGATGATCGGCCTGAACGACGGGGCCGGTGCCCGCATCCAAGAGGGTGTGGTCTCCCTCCACTCCTACGGCGGCATCTTCCACCGCAACGCCCAGGCGTCCGGCGTCATCCCTCAGATCAGCGTCATCCTGGGGCCGTGCGCCGGCGGCGCCGTCTACAGCCCGGCGATGACCGACTTCATCTTCATGGTCGAGGGCACGAGCCACATGTTCATCACCGGGCCCGACGTCGTGAAGACGGTGACGGGCGAGGACGTCACGCTCGAGGAGCTCGGCGGTGCCATGAGCCACGCCACCAAGTCGGGCGTCGCCACGTTCGTCTCCCCCGACGAGAAGGCGTGCCTCGACGACGTCCGCTACCTGCTGTCCTTCCTCCCCGCGAACAACCTCGAGGAGCCGCCCCACGTGGAGACGGGTGACGACCCCGAGCGCTCGACACCCGAGCTCTCCGCGCTGATGCCGGCGTCCGCGACCCAGCCCTACGACATGAAGAAGGTCATCGAGGCGGTCGTCGACGACGGCGACTTCTTCGAGGTCCACCACCACTGGGCGATGAACCTCGTGTGCGGCTTCGCCCGCATCGGGGGCCGGGCGGTCGGCATCGTCGGCAACCAGCCCCAGATGCTCGCCGGTGTCCTCGACATCGACGCCTCCGAGAAGGGCGCCCGCTTCGTCCGCACCTGCGACGCCTTCAACATCCCGCTCGTCACCTTCGTCGACGTCCCCGGGTTCATGCCCGGCACCGACCAGGAGTACGGCGGCATCATCCGCCACGGGGCGAAGCTCCTCTACGCCTACTGCGAGTCGACGGTGCCCCGGGTGCAGGTGATCACCCGCAAGGCCTACGGCGGGGCGTACGTGGTCATGAACTCGAAGTCCATCGGTGCCGACCTGGCCTATGCGTGGCCGTCGGCCGAGCTGGCCGTCATGGGCCCCGAGGGCGCCGTCGAGATCGTCTACCGCCGCGAGCTCGCCGAGGCCACCGACCCGGTCGCCCGCCGGCGCGAGCTGGTCGACGAGTACACCGAGCGCTACGCCAACCCGTACGCGGCGGCCGAGCGCGGCTACGTCGACGACGTCATCGACCCCGCCGACACCCGCAAGGTGCTGGCGCGCAGCCTCGAGCTCCTCGTCTCCAAGCGCGAGGAGCTGCCCAAGCGCAAGCACGGGAACATGCCGCTGTGAGCGAGCCCGCCCCGACCGGGTCGGTCGCGCCCGGAGGCGCTCCCGCAGGCTCCGTCGAGGGCGCTCCCGCAGGCTCCGTCGAGGGCGCTCCCGCAGGCTCCGTCGAGGGCGCTCCCGCAGACTCCGTCGAGGGCGCTCCCGCAGCTCCGGCACCCCCTGCGGGAGGTAGCACCGGCGCGGCGCCCGTGGACGCCGCCGTGGTGGCCGCCGTGGCCGCCGCCGTGGACCAGGTCTGGCCACGCCCGCGTGTCGCCGTCGAGCCCGAGCCCGCCGGCCCGCCGGCGTGGCGGTTCAGCGGGCGGTGGTGGGCCCGGCCGACCGTGGCCCGGCGCGACCGCCCCTGGTAGCGGGGCTGGGCGGCTCAGGTCGGCTCGGTCACGAAGTCGATCAACCGTTCGACGGCCCCGACCAGGGCCGGCTCGAGGTCGGCGTAGGTGGTGACCCTTGCCAACAGGTGGCGCCAGGTGGCAGAAGGGCCCCCCAGCCCGAGCACTGCGCAGATGCCGGTCTTCCAGTCGGTGCCCATGGGGATGACCGGCCAAGCCTCGAGCCCCACCACCGCGGGACGGACGGCCTGCCACACGTCGACGAACGGGGTGCCGGTCACCAGCACGTCGGGGCCGGCGACCGCATCCGCCAGTCTCGACTCCTTGGACCCCGGTACCAGGTGGTCGACGAGCACGCCCAGGCGCCGGGCCGGGCCGGGCCGGAACCGGCCCACGGCCTCGGCCAGGCGGTCGATCCCGTCGAGCCGCTCGACCACGATTCCCTCTTCACGGAGGTCGTCGCCCCACACCCGCTCCACCAGCTCGGCGTCGTGCGCCCCCTCCACCCAGAGCCTGCCTCCCCGCGCCACCCGGGCCCGGCTCGGGGGGACGGCCAACGACCCCGATGTCGTCGTCACGGGCCCGGCGGACTTGGAGGGCGCGGCAGGTCGGACCAGGCTGACGGCCTGTCCGTCCACCGCGAAGGCCCCGGGGAGCTGACGGAACACCCGCTCGAGGCCGCCGGCGCCCCTGAGCTCGACGCCGCCGCCTTCGATCCGGAGCAGCGTGCCGACGAACCCCGAGGCCCGGTGGGTCACCTGCATGCCGGGCACAGCCGGGACCTTGGGATAGGCGGTGGCCTGCCGGTTCTCCGACGGGGCGTCGATCGGTCCCGACAGGATGCCGGCCATCGGATCGCGGCGGGTGCTCACCGCCTCGACGGTAGCTGACCTGCCACGAGCCCCCCGCCGCCCCCAGCCGCTCCCTCCGGCCCCCTCCGGTGTCCCCGCCTGCGAGGCGCACGGGGCCTCTCCGGTGTCCCCGCCTGCGAGGCGCACGGGGCCTCGGCGGCGTCCCCGCCCGGGAGGCGCTCAGCGGCTGAGCGCTGCCCGGTGCTCCCTGGCCAGCTCGGCGAGCTCGACCATCATCGGGCCGATCGCGAAGTCCTTGGGGGTGTAGACCCTGGCGACTCCGTGGCGCTCGAGCACGGCGGCGTCCTCGGGCGGGATGATCCCGCCCACCACCACGGGGGCGTCGACGCCGGCCGCACGCAGCTGGTCGACCACTTCGGGCACCAGCTCGAGGTGGCTCCCCGACAGGATCGAGATGCCCACCACGTCGACGTCCTCGTCGCGCGCCGCCGCAGCGATCTCGGCGGGGGACAGGCGGATGCCCTGGTAGACGACCTCGAAGCCGGCGTCGCGGGCGGCCACGGCGATCTGCTCGGCGCCGTTCGAGTGGCCGTCGAGCCCGGGCTTGGCCACGAGGAGACGTGGCGGGCCGCCCGCCTGGGCGGCGAGCGCTCGGGTCTGCTCGAGGGCCGCCTGCAGCTCGGCGCCCCGGTGGCCGACGCCACCGCGGACGCCGGTGGGCGCCCGGTACTCGCCGAAGACCTCGCGCAGCGCGGCCGCCCACTCGCCGGTCGTCCCGCCGGCGTGCGCCAGGGCGATCGACGCCGGCATGACGTTCTCGCCGGACTCGGCCGCCCGCTTGACCTCGTCGAGGGCCCGGCGGACGGCTGGCTCGTCGCGGCCGGCCCGCCAGGCGGCGACGTCCTCGCGCAGGTGGGCCTCGACCGCCGGGTCGACCTTCACGACGGTCGCCGTGCCATCGCCGGCTGCCGGTGCGAGCGGCGAGTCGGCCGTCTCGGTGAAGCAGTTGACGCCGACGACCTTGAGCTCACCGGTCTCGATGCGCCGCACCCGCTCCGCCTGGCTGCCGACGAGGCGGGACTTCAGCTCGTCGATCGCCTCGAAGGCACCGCCCAGGGCGAGGACGTCGTCGAGCTCGGTCTGGGTCGACTCGACCAGCTCGGCCGTCTTGGCCTCGACGACCTTCGAGCCGTCGAAGATGTCGCCGTACTCGAGGAGGTCGGACTCGAAGGCCAGGATCTGCTGGATGCGCAGCGACCACTGCTGGTCCCACGGGCGCGGCAGGCCGAGGGCCTCGTTCCACGCCGGCAGCTGGAGCGCCCGGGCCCGTGCCCGCTTGGACAGCGTGACCCCGAGGGCCTCGAGGACGATGCGGGGGACGTTGTTCTCCGGCTGGGCCTCGGTGAGCCCGAGCGAGTTGACCTGCACCCCGTAGCGGAAGCGGCGCAGCTTCTCGTCGGCCACGCCGTAGCGCTCGGCGCAGATCCGGTCCCACAGCGCCGTGAACGCCCGCATCTTGCAGGTCTCCTCGACGAAGCGCACGCCGGCGTTGCAGAAGAAGGAGATCCTCCCGACCACCGAGGCCATGTCGTCCTCGGCGACCTGACCCGACTCGCGCACCGCGTCGAGGACACCGATGGCGGTGGCGAGGGCGTACGCGATCTCCTGCGTCGGGGTCGCCCCCGCCTCCTGCAGGTGGTAGCTGCAGACGTTGATCGGGTTCCACTTGGGGACGTGGCGCACCGTGTAGGCGATCGTGTCGACGGTGAGCCGGCGGCTCGGCAGCGGCGGGAAGATGAACGTGCCCCGTGAGAGGTACTCCTTCACGATGTCGTTCTGCGTCGTGCCCGAGAGCACCGCGGGGTCGACGCCCCGTTCCTCGGCGTTGGCGATGTAGAGGGCGAGCAGCCACGCCGCCGTGGCGTTGATGGTCATCGACGTGTTCATCGTCTCGACCGGGATGCCCTCCATGAGCTCGCGCATGTGGCCGAGGTGGGCCACCGGCACACCGACCTTCCCGACCTCGCCGGCGGCCTGGGGCGCGTCGGGGTCGTAGCCGATCTGGGTCGGGAGGTCGAAGGCGATCGACAGGCCGGTCTGGCCCTTGGCCAGGTTGGTCCGGTAGAGCTCGTTGGACGCCTTGGCCGTCGAGTGGCCCGAGTACGTGCGCATGACCCAGGGGCGGTCGCGCTCGGCTCGGCTCGCCGGGCGGGCGCCGTTGGCCGGGGCTGCCGTCGTGCGTAGCTCGTCGCTCATCGTCCCATTCTCCTCGCGTAGGCCGGTCACTGACTACCGCGCGCCCCGGAGCGACCGGTCCGGAAGCCGGCGAGCCGCCTCCCGCCGCGCCCGGGCCGGGCCGTCCGGGCCCCCGTCCGGGCCGTCCGACGCGTTCACGGGTGGCGGGCTGACGTCACTTGCGGTGGTAGTCGTAGAAGCCCTGGCCCGACTTGCGGCCCAGCAGCTCGGCGGCGACCATGCGCCGCAGCAGCGGGACGGCCGCGTAGTTCGGGTCGCGGTACTCGGCGTAGAGGGCGTCGAGGATGGCGAGCGAGGTGTCGAGCCCGACCAGGTCGAGCAGGGCGAAGGGTCCCATGGGGAAGCCGCATCCCCCGGTCATGGCCGTGTCGATGTCCTCGAGCGAGGCCACGCGCTGCTCGTAGAGGCGGATGGCGTTGTTCAGATAGGGGAAGAGCAGCGCGTTCACCACGAAGCCGGCCTGGTCCTTCACCTCGACCGGCGTCTTGCCGCACGCCTCGGCGAACGCCCGGACCTCGTGCATCGTCGCGTCCGAGGCGGTGATCGGCCGGACCAGCTCGACGAGGGACATGACCGGCGCCGGGTTGAAGAAGTGCACGCCGCACACCTTGTCCGGGCGCCCGGTCTGCATCGCCAGCTCGACTACCGGCAGCGTCGAGGTGTTGGTGGCGAGGATGGCGTCGTCCCCGGTGATGCGGTCGAGCTCGTTGAAGAGCTCCTTCTTGACGGCGAGGTCCTCGACCACCGACTCGATGACCAGGTCGGCGTCCTTCAGGGCGCCGAGGTCGGAGGTGGCGGTCACCCGGGCGAGGGCGGCGTCGCGCTCCTCGGGGGTGCGCTTGCCCTTCTCGACCTGGCGCTCGAGCGACTTTTCGAGCGCGGCGACCGTGGCGTCGGCCGTGGTCTGGCTGCGTGAGCGCAGGACGACCTCGAACCCGTTGACGGCGGCCGTCTCGGCGATCCCGGACCCCATGATCCCCGAGCCGACGATTCCCACGCGTGCGATTGACATGGACGGGCATGTTACCGGCGGGTACGCGGGCCTGCCGGTGGAGGTCGCCCTTGCCACGGCGGCGAGGCACCGACACGATGGGGCGATGGTCACGCCGTCCGACGACAGCACTCCCGAGGCCGCGCCCCCAACCGGCGCAGCGGCGGCCTCCCCGCCCGCAACCGGCGCAGCGGCGGCCTCCCCGCCCGCAACCGGGCGGGGGGGCGAGCGACGCACTGCCCCGGA
>JAJZJY010000215.1 GCA_021809885.1 Actinomycetes bacterium | reverse complement strand
AGCACTGGAAGGACGAGCCCGAGGAGCAGGACTACCCGGCAGCCCGGAGCTACCTATCCCTCCTGGTCGACCCCGGCGAGGCGAAGAAGACCGCCAAGGCGCTGGGAAACGAGCCTGATGCCGCGCCCTACAAGGCCAAGGACATCCTCCGGGCGGCCGGCCTCCCTCTCCTGCCGCTCGATGACCCCGAGGTGGCAAAGGACCTAGCGAAGGTGAAGGCTGGCACGAAGCTCTCCCCGGTCCTGCTCGTGCGGGGCGACCCGCTGTGGGTCGCCGACGGCTACCACCGGATCTGCGCCAGCTACCACCTCGACGAGGACGCCGAGATCCCCTGTCGCATCGTCGCGAGGCCACGTGTCGACACCAGGCAAAAGCGCGCGCGGAAAGCTCCTCTATGACCGCGCCCACCTCGACAACAAGGCGGTTTCGAGGGTTCTCTCGCAACTCGCTGTAGTGGATCTCCGAGTTCGGCACGACCCGCCCCTCACGACGAAGCATCCCCAGCCGCTCGACCACCTCCGGATCGGACGGGAGCTCGGGCTCAACGGCGCTTGCCCGGTCGAGCGCGTACCAATGGTTCGCGTCCAGGCACACAGCGAAGGGCACATCGTCACCACCAGACGCAGGGATCACCAATTGTCGGTCTGCCGCTCGGCGATGCGGCCGAGTAGGGCAGTGCCCTACGCTGCGGTGGGGCTGCGTGGGGCACGGGGCGCGGCTCCGGTGCCGGCCGACGCGAGCCCAGGCGAAAACCCAGCGTGCGCCCGGTGCGCCTGCGCGATCTCGTGGGTAGGGCTGCGTAGGGCAGGGTGATCAACGGTCGACACCTCCTCCTCCGTCGCTACTACGTCCTCTCGTGATCGAGGTCGAGCGAAGGGTCGTCCACCTCCTCGGCGTCACCACCAACCCGGACAATCCCTGGGTCACCCACACGTCCGCAACTTCGCGACCGGCCTCGAAGAGGCCGGTCGTCGCTTCCGCTTCCTCGTCCGTGACCGCGATGGAAAGTTCACCTCGTCGTTCGACACGGTGTTCGCCTCCATCGGCATCAAGGCCGTCAAGACCCCGGTCCGCTCCCCACGGGCGAACGCGTACGCAGAGCGCTGGGGTGCGCACTGTCCGGGCTGAGCACCTCGACCACCTCTTGATCTTCGGCCGACGCGACGTCCTCGGCGGCCTCATCCACGAGCACGAGCTCGCAGCCTGATCGAGCGAGCCTGCCTCATCCGGATACCCGCGGTCCATCGCGCCAACCGTTGCGCCGTGCGCAATGGACCGGCATCGAGGGAGCCACAGTCGGCGCGCGTACGCGGCCACTCGATGCGTACAGTGCCACACGTCGCGAGCGATACCGGTCCTGAGTGCCCCGGAATCGAGCCGTTGGACCCTTCAGGTCAGCCGGTGACCGCCAGAGCCTCATCGAGGCTCTGGAATCGAGTGGCCGAGGCCATGGCTGCCTCGAGCCTTCTGACCTTCGCGGTCATGTTGGCGGCCGTTCTGCGCCAATGCCCTCCTGCAGGCCGATTCGGCAACCGTTTGTTACCACCCGCGCAGCTCGGTAGGACGGGCTCTGCGTGGGCTGGCTCAGGGCTGTGCGGTGGGCCGAACGAGGATCTCGTTGATGGTCACTCGGCGCGGCCGGGTAACGGCGAAGGCGACGATGTCGGCGATGTCGACGGAGGTGATCGCCATCTGTTCGTACATCTGCTCGGCGGCTTGTTTGGCTCCGGGGTGGGTGATGTGGTCGGTCAGCTCGGTGGCAACGGCGCCGGGCTCGATGACCATGACTCGGACGTCGGGATGGAGTTCTTGGCGCAGGGATTCGGACCAGCCGTTCATGCCCCACTTGGTGGCTGCATAGACGGCGTTGCCGGGCCGGGCGGTGCGCCCGGCGACTGAGGAGATGTTGACGAGGTCGCCGTGCCTGCTTCGGAGCTGGTCGAGGAAGGCCTCGGTTGCGTTCATGGCGCCGAGCAGGTTGGTTTCGATCATGCGGCGATGGTCGGCGTGCCGGTCGGCGCTGAAGGGCGCGAGCAGCATGATCCCAGCGTTGTTTACCAGTACGTCAGCGCCTCCCAACTCGGACTCGACACGTGCCGCAGCAGCGATGAGGGATGCCGGGTCGGTGACGTCGGCCTGGATGGCAATGGCGGAATCACCGAGTTGTTCGGCCAGGGCTTGGATACGATCCACTCGTCGGGCCAGCAGGACGACTGACAGACCGGCACGGGCGAGGGCTCGGGCGGTTGCCTCGCCGATGCCGGAGGAGGCTCCGGTGATGATGGCAACTCTGCGTTCGGCGGGTTCAGGGGAAACGCTCACGTTCTGGTTCTCCATGGGATAGGCCGCGGCACACGACTCGGTTCGTTGGTTCTCTAGCCTCGCTCTTTCACAGCAAGCCCGCCAAGCGGACCGATGCGTCGTCAACGTGTGATTTGAACCTCACGTTGCTCTCGCCTCGTTATGACCCGGCACAGGGACGCGGACGACCAGAGCCTCGGCGTGTATAGCGCCCGATGGCACCGGTTGTGCCGGTGCAGAGCGTGAGCGGCTCAGGCGAACGCCGCCCGCAGCCGGGTGAACGCGAGCGCGAGCTGCTTGGCCCATGTCCACGTCTTGTCGAGCCGCAGGGAGGTGACCCTGCCTGACCTCGTGAGACGCGCCGCCATGTGCAAGATGCGGTAGCGGAACGTGGCGATCTCACAGCCGGAAAGCTCGGGGTCGTCGGAAAAGCAGATGAGCTTGGACCAGCAGACGAGGTCTTGGGCTGCGAGCACGAGCTCCAGCCAGACGTCGTTCTCCGCCACCTCCTTGCACGGCAGATTGCGAACCCCGGCAGCCTTTGCCTGGTGGATGCGGTCCTCGACGCGGGCATGGCCGCGGTGGCGCAGCTCCAAGACGTCGATGCCTGTAGCCATCGTCGCCTCTGCGCTACAGGGGGCGAGGACGAAGGCGGTGTGGCGCAAGCCGCACATCATGTCGAAGAAGCTCAGCTGGGCACATGGGTGGGGGCGCTCTCTTCGCACGACGACCCGCTGCCCTTGGGCCAGGCTTCGAGGTCCAGCATCTCGGTCACCTCGGCCACCCAGGTGCCGTCGCGCATCTCGCCTGCGCCCTCGATCGCCTCTTGCCACTCGTCGTCTTCGAGGTCTTCGATCGCGTCACGCAGGCCTGGGTGATCGGGAGTGCCTTGTAGGTGCCGAGGAGGACCGCGTCTCACGCCCCGGTGAGCCCACTGAACTGCGCGACCTCTCGCAGCAGCTCCGCACCCCTCGAGAACCCCTATTATTCCTTACGGGAAGGCCACTTTCGCGTCTTTACGCACCTCAGCAGCGTGAATTCCGTGCAACAGCGAGGCTGACTGGCGGCCCAGTGCCACCCCTCCGTCACGGCGGGCATCGTCGTGGTGCTCGCCCTGATCGTCTCCTCGGTCGAGGTTGGCTCGCGGCACGGCGCAGGTCCCCGTCCGGCGTCGCTGGAGCTGATAGCGGCTAGCGGCTTGCCCCCCAGACCCGCCCAGGGCCAGCCGATCATGCCGGAGCCTCCACCTGAGGGTCATCGTGGTGCGGGCGCAGCGGCGCGGAGTAGACCGAACGGTCATCGAGGGCTCGGCAGACGAGGGTGGCTCCGGCAACAGCCACCAACATTGGGACCATGAGCGTCAGTTCATTCCCAGTCAGCTCGATCACGAGGGCGATGGAGGCCAGCGGGGCTTGCATGGCCGCGGCGAGCATGGCGGCGGCACCGATCATGGCGTAGCTGGCCACCGGCGCTCCCGGCCACAGCACCGACCAGACGTGACCGAGGAAGCCGCCCGCCAGTGCTCCGAAGGCGAGCGTCGGAGTGAACAGGCCGCCAGCGGCGCCCCCGCGCAGGCAGCTCGCCGTGGCGAGGGGGCGGATCACCATGAGCACGCCGAGCAGGGGGAGGCCGAATTGGTCGACGAACGCGAACTGGGCCACGTCCTTGCCGTTGCCGAGGACCTCGGGGTAAACAACTGCGACACAGCCGATAGCGCTGAACACCACGGTGGTCGAGATCACGAGGCGCCATCCTTGCGGCGTGTGTCCCTTGGCCCAGGCGATCAGGCGGATATAGCCGACCCCGACCACACCGGCGAGAGGTCCCACGAGCACCGCCCAGACCACCTGGGGGGCTGATACCGCGTAGTGGGGGACCTGGTAGGTGGGCCGGTCCGGCAGCACCAGCCACGACACGGCGGTAGCGATGGCCGAGGTGGCCAATGCGGGAAGCACCAGGGAAAGCGACAGCGTGCCGAGCAGCACCTCTAGGGCGAACAGCGCCCCGCCCAGGGGCACGTTGTAGACCGCCGCCATTCCCGCACCTGCCCCGCAGGCCACCAGCAGACGACGCTGTCGCACCGGCAGACCACAGAGGTCCGACAGCCGGCTCGCCATGGCAGCGCCAGCTTCCTTGGGGGCGCCCTCCCGCCCGAGAGTCGCGCCCAAGCCGACGACCACGATATGCAGTACCGCGTTGGCCATGGTCCCGAAGAAAGGGAGCTTCCCGGCGCGCTCCCAGACGGCCTCGCTCAACCCGGTGCCAGCCCCAGCGACGCGCCGCAGCACCATCCAGGCCACCCCGGCGAACACGCCGGCTCCGACCATCACCGCAACCCGTCGCTCGGGCGAGGTGCGCCTCACGCCGTACTGGAAGAGGCCCGACCGGTAGCCGTAGGCGAGGTGCTGCACCGCGTGCAGCAGAACCATGAAACCGGCGGCACCGATCCCCGCGCCGATCCCCGTCAGGACCACGACGCCCCAGAACGGCGCCGACAAACTCGGCACGTCACCCCCGGCAGGTACGTTCGGCTGCATGACGTGATCGGGAGGCGCTTCGAGGCCGGTTTCCCCCGACGCCCCCGTCCGGGCGGTTCCGGCCGCGCGGGGCTCATCCGGCGGCATCTCGTGCCGCAGGGCCCCAGTGCCCGTCGGGGCGCGGATCCAGCGGCGCCAGTCGATGCCAGGCACCGTACCCTGGCAGCTCGTATGGGCGGGGATCGTATGGACAGGGCTTGGCTTTCGGGAGCAAGGAGACCGACGGGCTGACCCGGGCTGAGGCAAGGGGGCGACATCAGGAACTGCACGTAACCGGGGTACGTATGGGTGCGTGCCGGTCAACGAGCAGGCCAGCGAGAAGGAGGTGCCGAGGCGGCCTTCACCGTGGCGGCGGGTGGCCGGCGGGCACCCCTTCCGGCGCGGCGCTCTGCTCATCCTGCTCGCCCTGGTGGCCGAATACCTGGTCCTCCCCCAGATCGGCGGGGTGGGCCGTTCCTTGCACCTACTCGGGCGGGTGAACATCGGCTTCGTCGTCCTCGGGGTCCTGCTCGAGGTGGCGAGCCTGGCAAGCTACGCCGCGCTGACCCGGGCGGTGCTGCCACCAGGGACCAGCCGGTTCTCCCGGGTGTGGCGGATCGACCTTTCGACGCTGGCCGTGAGCCACGTGCTGCCAGGAGGCACCGCCGGTGGGGATGGTCTCGGGTACCGGTTGCTGACCAACGAGGGCGTGAACGGCGGTGACGCCGGCCTGGCGCTCGCCGTGCAGGGGATCGGCTCCGCTCTGGTGCTCAACGCGATCTTGTGGCTGGCTCTGATCGTGTCGATTCCGTTGACCGGGTTCAACCCGATCTATGCCACTGCCGCCATCGTCGGCGCGTTGGTGCTGGCCGCCTTCGCCGGGGTCGTGCTTCTCGTAACCAAAGGCGAGGACCGAGCGGCTAGCGCCCTGCGAGCCCTGGTCAGCCGACTGCCGTTGATAAGGCCAAGCGCCGCGGACAGCGCCGACCGGGTCGTGCACCAGATCGCCGCGAGGATCCGTGTCATGGCCGCCGATCGCGCCCTGATGCGCCGGGCGGTGCTGTGGGCGGCGGCCAACTGGCTACTCGACGCGGCGTCGCTGTTCGTCTTTCTCGCCGCGTTCGGACACATCGAGAACCCCGACGGCCTGCTCGTCGCCTACGGCCTCGCCTACGTGCTGGCGGCCATCCCGGTGACTCCGGGCGGCTTGGGGATCGTCGAGGGGGTCCTCGTCCCCAGCCTGGTGGGTTTCGGCGCCACGCGGGCGGTGGCCATCGTCGCCGTGATCGGCTACCGCCTCGTGAACTTCTGGTTGCCCATCCCCGTCGGCGCCGGCGCCTATCTCTCGCTCCGCACCCGCAGGGGTCGGGGTACCACCAAGCGAAGGCAGGAGCTCGGACGTGCCCTGGCCGAAGCCCGATCCTTGGCACCACTGCGACGCCCCGACGAGCGACCAGTGGCAGGCGACGAACAGCCCGGATGACGTCACGCCGACCGGCCCGGCGCCCGCCGATCGCTGCCTGTACCCACCCACGAAAGTTGTCGTTGCCAAAATCGCCACCTTCCCGCCTGGCGACGGCGCCTCGCTCTCGCTCTCGCTTCGATGGTCCGGCGGCCAGTGTCGAGCGGACGAACCCCGCTGTCGGTGGGCTTCAGCCATGCCCTCATGACGAGGAGAGGACCGGGATGTCTTACCTCGGCGCGCCCTGATCGGACCCTGCACTGCGGGTGTTCGCGCCAACCAGCAGATCCAGCAGCTCACCGATTGGCAGTTCGCGGCCGACGGCGCCTCGCAGCGGCAGGTGCGCCTGAACTCGGTAGCGATTTCGGCGACCGTCCCTGTCTTTGACCACATAGCCGGCTTCGGTCAGGTCGACGATGATCCCGTAGGTGGTCCGCTCGGTGATGCCGAGCGTGGTGGCGATGTCTCGCTGACGTACCCCTGGGTCGTGGGTGATGCAGACCAGCGCCCGCCCATGGTTGGTGAGGAAGCTCCAATCGGCCACCATGTCAGCATAATATTTCTAGAGATGGATTGCTCATGTAGCTGAGCTGGCGGGTAGGATGGAAAAGGCATCGAGGCTCGGTCGCCGAAGACGGTCAGTGCTCGCGGTCAGCAAAGGAGCCCCACCATGGTGATGCGATGCGAGCCGTTCGGTGGGAGACGCCGACCGCCGAGAGGCCGCTTTGTCCCGATCGGAGGTGGTTAGGTCCTGGAGAACGCGTCAAGTCAAAGCCCAGAAGATGGCCCGTCGCCTCGCGCTGCCGGCACCACGGGGACTGGCACCGGGATCTGTCAGTCCCGTCCTCAACATTGCGGACAGTGGCGACGACCATGTCGACCAGCCGCCAGAGTTCTCCAGGTGGCCGCGAGAGCCCAGAGCGACTACACGCGATTGCTCTTCCGGGAGAACCTGGACCGTTCCCACCGCACAACCAGGCAGTGGCCGACCCA
>JAJZJY010000214.1 GCA_021809885.1 Actinomycetes bacterium | reverse complement strand
AGGCAGGCGGCTCGAAGGGAGGCGGGTGCTCGTCACCGGGGCCTCGGGCGGGATCGGGCGGGCCGTCGTCGATCGGTTGCGCGCCGAGGGTGCGGTGGTCGCGGGCGTAGACCTCGTCCTGCCGGACGGCCTACAGCTCGACTTCGCGGCGAGGGCGGACGTCTGCGACGAGGCATCGGTCGCGGCGGTCGTGGAGGCAACCGTGGCGTCGCTCGGCGGCCTCGACACGCTCGTCGCCGCAGCGGGAATCGAGGTGTCGGGTCCGACGCACGAGCTGCCGGCGTCGGAGTTCCGGCGCGTCCTCGAGGTGAACGTGATGGGCACGGTTCTCTTGCTCAGAGCCGTGATCCCTCGCATGCTTCATGAAGGAGAAGGGCGAATCGTGACGTTCGGCTCGACCGCCGCCGTCGTCGCCGCGCCCGAGCTCGCGGCGTACGCGGCGGCGAAAGGCGCAGTGCTGCAGCTCACGAGGTCGGTGGCGGCAGAGTACGCAGAACGCGGCATTCGGGCGAACTGCATCTGTCCGGGAGGGACGAGGACGCCCATGCTCGCGGCCATCGACCGGGAGCGAAGCGCATCGGACCGCTTTCTCGAGCGACATCCGATCGGACGCTACGCAGAACCGGCCGAGATCGCGGCAGCTGTGGCGTTCCTGGTCTCTGACGACGCGTCGTTCGTCGTGGGCTCCGCACTCATGGTCGATGGGGGGTACACGTGCATGTGAGCTTGAGGTAACATGTCAGATAACACATATGCTAGTGGGGTGCGGCCGATGACAGATTCGCTGTCGGACAAGCCGGTGGACAAGGATGAGGGCCTGCAGCTGTATCGCCGGATGGTTCGCATCCGGCGTTTCGAGGAGCGCGCGTCGCAGTTGCGCGCTGCGGGATTGATCCCGGGCTTCCTCCACCCGTGCATCGGGCAAGAGGCGGTTGCCGTGGGGGTCTGCGGCGCGCTCGGGGACGGGGACGTGTTGACCTCGACGCATCGGGGTCACGGCCACATGCTCGGCCGCGGGGCGGATCCGGCGCGTATGTACGCGGAGCTCTTCGCCCGGTCCGGGGGCTACAATCACGGCAAGGGTGGCTCGCTGCATATGATCGACGTGCAGCTCGGCTTTCTCGGGGCGAACGGCATCGTCGGTGCCGGCATACCTTTGGCGACGGGCGCAGCGTTGCAGCTGAAGCGGCGGGGCGGCGGCTCGGTCGCGGTGACGTTCTTCGGGGATGGTGCGACCAACGAAGGCTCGTTCCATGAGAGCCTGAACCTGGCGAGCCTGTGGAAGCTTCCGGTGCTCTATGTGTGCGAGAACAACCTCTACGGTGAGTTCACCCGTCAGGACCACCACCAGGTCATCACGGACGTCGCCGCGCGCTCGTCGAGCTACGGGATGCCCGGCGTGGTGGTCGACGGGAACGACGTCATCGCCGTGCGGGAGGTGACGCGGGAGGCACGCGAGCGTGCCCTGGCCGGGGAGGGACCGACCCTGATCGAGGCGAAGACGTACCGCCATCGCGGCCACTTCGAGGGGGACATGGGCCGCTATCGCCCTCCCGAGGAGGTCGCGAGGTGGATGGCGCACGATCCGTTGGACGTGCTGTGGGGCCGTCTGGTCAAGGAGCACGCGCTCGACGAGGCGGCACGTGACGCGGTTCGCGCCGACGTCGAGGCGGAGCTCGACGCGGCGATCGCGTGGGCGAAGGAGCAGGAGCATCCGGCGCCCGAGCAGTCGCTCGAGGACGTCTATGTCGATTCGATCGGAGGTGCGGCACTGCGATGACGAAGTTCTCTTGTGCCGACGGCATCCGGCAGGCGATCGACGAAGAGATGGAACGCGACCCCGACGTCTTCCTCATCGGCGAGGACATCGGCGAGTCCGGGGGGGTCTTCGGGGTCACGAAGGGGCTCTACGAGAAGTACGGCCCGACACGCCTTTGGGACACGCCCATTTCAGAGGAGGCCATGATCGGCGCGGCAGTCGGAGCGGCACTCGTCGGCGCCCGGCCTATCGCCGAGATCATGTTCGGCGACTTCGTCGTGCTGGCGATGGACATGTTGGTGAATCAGGCGGCGAAGACGCACTACATGACGGGTGGTCGCCTCTCGGTCCCGCTGGTGGTGCGCATGGTGACCGGGACTGCGGGCTCCACCGCCGCTCAGCATTCCCAAAGCCTCGAGTCGTGGTTCGTGCACGTGCCAGGTATGAAGGTGGTCGCTCCGTCCTCGCCGGAGGACGCGAAGGGCCTCTTGAAGACGGCAATCCGAGACCCGGACCCGGTGATGTTCTTCGAGCACAAGCAACTCTACGGGGGCCGGGGTGGCCAGGTCGGCGACGTGGTCGCGGTCGAGCCGATCCCCCTAGGCGTCGGCCGCGTGCGGCGGGAGGGGTCGGATGTGACGATCGTCTCGTATCTGAAGACGCTGGAACATGTCCTCGACGCAGCAGCAACGCTGGAGGGGGAGGGAATCTCCTGCGAAGTGTGGGATCCCCGTACCCTAGTGCCGCTCGATCGCGAGGGGTTGAGGCGTTCGGTGGCAAAGACGGGGCGGGTGGTGATCGCGCACGAGGCACCGGTGCGCGGCGGGGCGGGAGCCGAGATCGCTGCGGTCGTGGCTGGCGAGTTCTTCGAGCATCTGAAGGCGCCAATCGTGCGGGTCGGCGGGCACAACACGCCGATGCCGTATGCTCCTGAGCTCGAAGGCTATGTCGTTCCAGGCCCGGAACGGATTGCGGAGGCGGTTCGCCGCTGCCTCGGCCGTGCCTAGCTGCGCTACTCGACGAGGAGAGGGACATGGCACAGGCATACCCGCTTCCCAAGTGGGGGATCACGATGGAGGAAGGGACGATCGTCGAGTGGACGGTGCAGCCGGGTGATGCAGTGAGTGAAGGCGACGTCATCGGCCAGGTGGAGACGGAGAAGATCGTGGTCGAGTTTGTGTCGCCGGTGAACGGCGTCCTCGCGGCCCACCTTGTTGCTGCCGGAACGACGGTTCCCGTTGGGCAGGAGGTCGTGGTGATCGCAGAGGATGGAGCCGATTACGAGCAGTACCGGGCGAGCCTTGGGGCGTGAGGAGATGAGCGAGACGACGTCACGACGCGCGGGTGGGCCGCCGGTGGAGGGTCTCGTTTCGGTTCGGCGAGTTGGACCGATGCGGCAAGTGCGAGAGCAGCTCCTGGCGGCAATCGAGCGGGGCGACTACCCACCCGGTTCCATGCTGCCTTCGGAGCGCCAGCTCTGCGAGGCCTTCGGCGTGAGCCGGGTGAGCGTGCGCGAGGCAATCAGCGGCCTCGAGGCAGTTGGGCTGGTCCGGGTGCAGCATGGCCGTGGGGTCTTCGTGGGTTCCCCGGCGTCCTCGCTCTCCACAGGGTCGTTCGCGAAGTACTTCGAAGCGCATCGTGACGAGCTGCTCGAGCTTTTGAAGGTGCGTGGCGCGCTCGACGAGCTCGCGGCCGAGGAGGCCGCGTTGCATCACAACGACGAGGCGCTCGCGCGGATGGTGGAGGCGAACGAAGCGTTCCAGCGCGCAACGGAGGGGCAGGACCAGGACTTCGAGCGACTGGCGACTTTGGACGTGGCGTTCCACCTTTCGATTGCCGACTGCTCTGGCGGCCAGCTCCTGCCGACGCTCCTCGCGAAACTGAACGGCATGCTCGGGGAGTCACGGCGCCTGACGCTGGCGAGCCGTCCCCGTGCGCTGCGCTCGGCGAAGGAGCACCAGCGGATCGTCGATGCGATCTGCGCAGGTGACGCTAGCGCGGCGCGCCGGGCGGCGGCGCGCCACATGGGTGCGATCCGAGAGCTGCTTGTGAAGTTGCGCAATGGTCCCAGCGGCAACGGCTCCGGGAGCACCTGATGAGAGTGGGAGCGCCAACCCGATTCGGCCCAGCCGTGACCTATACGGGCCCATCTCCGGCTGTCGGGGGTGGCGAGCGGCGAAGGCGATCAGGCTCGGAACGGACGACGGGGCGAGAGTCCTCGGGTCGTCGCGCCTAGCGGGACCTTCGTGTGCCAAGCAGGCGGACCCGCACCAGATCGGCAGCGTCTGGCAAGGATCCGTGGTAGTGCGGCTCTACGCGACGAGGCGTGGGTGACGCGCTCTGATTCCAGGGCTCCGGACATGGAAGACAGAATTGCCACGGAACTTCCGGTGCTCTGGAAGTGGAAACGGTGTGAACGTCGGTGTGAACGCGCTGCTCAGCGCGTCGTGCCTCGGAGTGGTCGGACCTTCGACTCCGCTCGGATTATCGCACGAGCCTTTGATAGGCACCGGCCTGACCTGGGATGACGGCCACAATGTCAGGAGGTTTGAAGCCGGCCCCAGGCGCGTCTACGAGCTGTTCCGCGAGAAATGTGACGAACTCGGTATGCCACCGATCTCGTACGTCGGGCACGGGATCGGAGTGGACCTGCACGAGCCACCGTATCTGGCTGCCTTTGCCGACCAGGTCTTAGAACCGGAAATGGTCCTCGGCATCGAGCCCCTCGTGTACCGGATCCCTCACGACTTTAGGATGCAGATGAAGGACATGGTGGCCATCGAAGAGCGCGGGTGTCGTCTCATGTCGGACACGACCGGCGCGGAAGAGCCGTTGCGGACCGAGCTCCTGTGAGCTCTGGGGGCACGAAGGCCGAAGTCGGCGGACAGCGGGAGGCGAGCGGTGTGCTTGGCCTCGATCACGTCGGGTTGTCCGTGCCCGACCTCGACGAAGCCGTCGACTTCTTTGTGAGACGCTTCGGTGCCAGCGTCCTGTTCCGGTTGGACCCGGTGGTACCGGGTCGACCTTCGGGCACGGAGCGGCTCGGGGTGTCGCCTGATGCCCGCTTCACCCTCGCCATGCTGCAGCTCGGGCGGGGACGTCTTGAGCTCCTGCAGTGGTGGTCCGAGCGTTCGCCGGGAGCGCTTCCTGAGGCCGACGAACCCGGTGGCACTCACGTGGCCATCGAGGTCGCGGACGTCGCCCGCTGCCTCGACGCCCTCTGCCTGGCCGAGGAGGTCGAGGTCGTCGGGGAGCCGGTGACCTTCGGCGGCGGCCTCACCCCAGGGCTCACGAATGCCTTCGTCCGAGCCCCGTGGGGTGCACTGATCGAGCTGGTCAACTGGACTGATGTCTGATGTATCTTCTGTTGTCGTCCCCGTGGTCGCCGCGGCCCGGTAACAGAGCCGCTGGGCCGACACCCGAGGCGTAAGGAGGGTCACATGACCGACACGAACTTCGTCCGGCCCGGTCGAGAGCCGCTTGCCCAAGTGCCTGGGCCCGGCCAGCGTTTCGTGGTGGCAGGGGGGGAGACGTTCTCCGATACCGACCCGACCACCCAGGAGCGGGTGGCCACCGTCCGCTCCTCCACGCCCTCCGACGTCGACGAGGCCGTGCAGAGAGCTGCGCACGCGTTCACGACGGCTCGTTGGCGCAACGACGGGGCGGTTCGGGCCAGGGTGCTGTTCCACTATGCCGAGCGCTTGAGAGCCGATCGCGACAGGCTCGCCGAGCTGCTCACGCGCGAGCAGGGCAAGACCATCTCCGAAGCACGTTCGGAGATCCTCGGATCGGCGGAGATGGTCGAATACTACGCGGGCCTGGCCCGAGCGGTGTACGGCCGCTCGATCGCCCTCGGTGACGACGCCCACGGAGTCGTGGTTCGCGAACCCGTCGGCGTCGTCGCAGTCGTCACCCCCTGGAACTGGCCGCTCACGCTGCTGGTTCGCTCCTTGGCACCCGCACTGGCGGCGGGGAACGCGTGCGTGGTCAAGCCCGCCAGCCTGACTCCAGCCATCACCGTGGAGGGCCTCGAGCTCCTCGCCTCGGATCCGGAGCTCCCCGAAGGCATTCTCACCTGTGTTCTGGGGCCGGGAGATGTGGTGGGAGCGGCACTCGTCTCGCACCCGGCGGTCGACATGGTCGCCTTCACCGGCGAGTCGACGACCGGCATCGACGTGATGCGCCGCGCAGCCGACGACCTCCGCAAGGTCGCCCTGGAGCTCGGAGGGAAGTCGCCCAACATCGTGTTCGCCGACGCCAAGCTCGACAAGGCGCTCGATGGCGCCGTCAACGCCATCTTCACCACGTCGGGGCAGATCTGCACCGCCGGCAGCAGGCTGCTGGTCGAGGCACCTGTCTACGACGAGTTCGTCGGGCGTCTGGTCGAGCGGGCGCAAGCCCTTCGGATGGGCGACCCGCTCGACCCGGCCACCACCCTCGCCCCGCTCGTGTCTGCTGCCCAACAGCGGACGGTGCTCGAGTACGTGGACATCGGCCGGAAGGAGGGGAGCCTTCTCACGGATACCGACGTGCCCGTTGAGGGCATCTTGGAGCGGGCGAATTTCGTCGCCCCGGCAGTGATCGCGGACCTGCCCACCGATTCACGCGTGGTGCAGGAGGAGGTCTTCGGCCCCGTGCTCACCGTGCATTCCTTCTCGGACGAGGCCGAGGCCGTACGACTGGCCGAGGACACCCCCTTCGGGCTCGCCGCCGGGTTGTGGACGAGTGACCTCGACCGCGCCTGGCGGATCGGCCGCGCTCTTCGCGCCGGCACCGTGTGGATCAACACCTATCACCACTTCTACGCCGAGGCCGAGGTGGGAGGGTTCCGCCGCTCCGGTCTCGGCCGTCAGCAGGGGATCGAGGGGCTTTTCGAGTTCACCGAGACCAAGCACCTGAACTTCGATTCGAAGGCGACGCTGTGGTGCGCGCCGGCACCGATCTCGCCCGCCAGGTGGCGGTGGTGACCGGGGGGCCGGTGCCATCGGGTCCACCCACGCCGCCGCCTTCGCCCACAGAGGCGCCGCCGTCACCTGTCTCGACGCCGTCGATCCCTCCAAGGTCGTCGAGGAGATCTCCGGTTCGGGGGCAGAGGCGCTATTGGTGCAGTCCGACCTCACCGCGGCCGCGGCCGTAACCGATGCCGTGGGCCAGGTGGCCGGCTGGAAGGGCCGCATCGACATCCTGGTCAACATGGCGGGCCTCTACTACGGGATGAGGAGGCCCTGTTTCCCTCTCGGACCGGCGGTCCGCTCAGCACCGACGCCGTGGGCCGACCTTTTGGCCAAGCACGTCGCCGCCGCGGCGACGGCGACGGCGCGTTGCTCGGCTTTGCAAACCGAACGTGTGACCCCCACGTCCTCAGGCACTCGGTGGCGATGAACCTCTTGCAGGCCGGGGTGGACACCGCGACGATCGCCTTGTGGCTCGGACATGCCGGGATCAAGTCGACGGCCGTCTACATCAGCGCCGACCTCACCATGAAGCAGAAGGCACTCGACCGCACTGCGCGGACGGTCTTGGTCCG
>JAJZJY010000213.1 GCA_021809885.1 Actinomycetes bacterium | reverse complement strand
GCGTCGTCACGTCAACGCACCGCCTCGATCATCGCGATGAGCTCGCTCTTCCGGTAGCCATAGCGCCGCGCCGAGCGAACGAGATCATGCACCTGGGCGACGAGCGTGCTCTTCTCTGGCGTACCCGAGACGGTGATCCCGTGACCCCGCCGGAACTCGAGGATTCCCTCGTCGCGGAGGAGGTGGAGCGCCCGAAAGACCGTGTTCTTGTTGACACCCATGACTGCAGCGAGGTCCTTGGCAAGAGGAAGCCGATCGCCCGGACCAGCTTCTCCCTCGGCGATCGCGCGGCGGATCTCCGCTGCGACCTGCTCGGCCAGAGGGAGCGGATCGCTGCGATCGACGCGTAGCTCCATGAACCCCATTGTACTAGGACGACTACGAAAGATGAATAGCGCGTGTCCAGGGGTTTTCCGTGGCGCAGATCACCCCACCTGCGGGATGGGGGGGCTTGTGCCGGGAACACGCGGCGGGAAAAAGGTTCTTCTGACGTAAGAGTTCGGTGATCCCGTAGGCCCAGGTCGGGGCCTCGGAGGGTACTGGACACAGGCTCCGCCATCGTGTGTGCTTGTTGTCGTGGCGGCCAGGCCCGATGGCGAGCTCGATCGTGACCAGCTGATCGCTGGCCTTCGGCGATGGCGCACGCGGTCGGGACACCTCGCCGAGGAGAAGACGCGGCTGCTTGACGAGAACGCCTCGTGGCGAGCCATTGCCGGTGCGCACGAGAAGCGGGCCGCCACGCTCGAGGGTCGGGTCGTCGAGCTTGAGGCCGAGCTCGCGGCCGCCAACGAGAAGATCGCGACGCTCTCCAAGCTGTGCTTTGGCACCAAGTCGGAGAAGAGGCGGACGACGACACCCCCCACGGGGGAGGAGGCGGGGACCTCTGCGGACGACCAGCGCAGCGAGCCAGCGTCTGCAGGAGGGGAACGACGCCGTCGTGGACAGCAACCCGGCAGCCCCGGCCACGGCCGACGCGACTACGCGGACCTCGAGACCGAAGAGGTGGTCCACGATCTCTCAGCGGACGAGCGGGTCTGCCCTATCTGCGGCGCCGCCTACGAGCCCTTCGGCGAGGAGCCCTCCACCCAGATCGACTGGCAGGTGCGCATCGTGCGCATCGTGCACCGCCGCCGCCGTTACCGGCGCGCTTGCCGGTGCGCGGGAAAGGGGGTCGTCTGCGCCCCCGCCCCGGGAAAGGCGATTGCCAAGGGCCTCTTGTCCACCCAGTTCCTCGCCCGGCTCCTCCACGAGAAGTACGTGCTCGGCCGTCCCTTGGAGCGCATCTGCGCCACGCTCATGGCCGAGGGGCTCGACATCTCCAAGGGCACCCTGACCGGGGCGCTGGCGGCGGTCTCGGGGTTGCTCGCCCCCTTGGACGCAGCGATCCGGGACCGCAACGCAAAAGCCGCCCACCTCCACATCGACGAGACCTCGTGGCGGGTCTTCGAGGATCTCGAGGGCAAGGCCAACCACCGCTGGTGGCTGTGGGTCTTCGTCGCCCCAGAGACCGTCGTGTTCCACATCGACCCCACCCGGTCGGCCAAGGTCCTCGAGGACCACCTGGGCGTGGACATCTCCTCGGGCACCTTGGAGGCCGGTCGCCGACTCCTCATCAGCGCCGACTTCTACACCGCCTACCAGTCGATCGCCGGCGTCGACGGGGTGGAGACGCTGTGGTGCTTCGCCCACATCCGCCGCTACTTCGTCCGGGCGGCCGACGCCCACAAGGGGCTGCGCAGCTGGTGCAATGCCTGGCTGGAGCGCTTCGCCGCCCTCTACCGCGCCCATCACGGGCTTCGCGCTGGTTCACCGGGCAGCCCAGAGCGGTGTGCGGCCGAGGAGCGCTTTGCCCTCGCACTCTCAGAGATCGACGTGGTCCGACAGAAGGAGGCGGCCGACGAGCGCCTCCACCTTGCGGCGAGAAAGGTGCTCTCCACCTTGGACCACGAGTGGGAGGGCCTTGCTCGTCATGCCAGCTACCCCGACGCCGATCTGGACAACAACGTCTCGGAGCGGCACCTTCGTGGCCCGGTCGTCGGGCGCAAGAACTACTACGGCTCGGGCGCCATCTGGGCGGCGATGCTGTCAGCCAGGGTGTGGACGATCACCGGCACGGCCAAGCGGGCCGGGTGCAACCCGCTCGCCTATCTCACCGCCTACCTCGCGGCCTGCGCCGAAGCCGGCGGGCGGGCGCCGTCGGGGCGGGCGCTGCGGCGGTTCTTCCCCTGGTGCGCCATGAGCGCGGACCTCTCATCGTGGAGAGGACCCGGTCCGTGAGCCCGCCCACCCGCTACTGCGGACGGGACTTCTCCGACGACGACCTCGTCCTCGTCGGGCGCCTGGCCCAGACGCTGCCCACGCGAAGGGCGATCGCCGATGCGCTGTGCGACGAGCTCTCCTGGCGTCGCCCCGACGGACGTCGAAAAGACATGTCGGCGCGCGTGGCGCTGCTACGCATGGAGGCCGACGGGCTGCTCCGCCTGCCCCCGCCCCGAAACGGCAACGGCAACGGCCGCATCGCCCGCCACGAGCCGCCGACTGGTCAGCTCGACCTGTTCGAGCCCTCGACGCCCGAACGGCTCTCAGCGGTCGAGCTCGTCGTGGTGAACGACCAGGCCTCGAGGGCGCGCTGGCGGCGCCTCGTCGCCTGCCACCACTATCTCGGCTACACGAATCTTGCCGGCGCGCAGCTGCGCTACCTCGTGCACTGGGGCACCGACGTGGTCGGGGCGCTCGGCTTCGCGGCCTCGGCCTGGAGCTGCGCCCCCCGTGACGACCACATCGGCTGGGACCGAGCGACGAGGCAGGCCCGCCTGCACCTCGTCGTCGGCAACGCCCGATTCTTGATCGTGCCAGAGGTCCGGGTGAAGAACCTCGCCTCCTTCGTGCTCGCTTCGGCCGCCCGGCGCCTCCCGGGCGACTGGGTCAGCGCCTATGGCTACGCGCCCGTCCTCCTCGAGACCTTCGTCGAGCGTGGGCGCTTCGTGGGCACCTCCTACAAGGCGGCGAACTGGATCTATGTCGGGGTGACGAAAGGGCGCGGCAAGCTCGACCGGGAGAACCGCCACGCGCTCCCGGTGAAGGACGTCTACCTCTACCCGCTGCGCCGGGACTACCGCAGGATCCTCACCGCACCGAGCGGAGCGGGCCAGCCCGATCCGGGTGGAGGCACTGGCGTCGGCGTGGCACCATGAGCTGGTGGCCGAAGCGGTGAACATCGGCGAGGCGCTCGACGCCTTCTTGGCCGACCAGCGCCAGCGCCTCTCGGAGCGCACGATGCGCAACTACGAGTACGTGGTGGAGCTGCTGTGCGACTCGCTCAACGGCTATGGGCCAAACACGCTCGACAAGGCCGACGAGAAGCGTTGGCGGAAGGCCTACGACGCCGGCGACGAGGAGGCCTTCTGCCACCTCTTCGGCCCCGAGCGCATCATCGACCACTTCGGCGAGTTCCTCGGCTACTTCATGGTCCGCAAGGTCTGGGCCTCCCAGGAGCTGTTGCGCTCGGCCGGCACGGTGACCAAGAAGCTGGCGGGCTGGCTCCACGAGCACGGCTACGTGAGCGCCGACGAACGCGAGGACGCCGTCGAGCAGGGGAACCGCGCCGCCAGGAACCTCCCCCGCGCCGAGCGCCTGGCGAACCTGCTCTACGACCAGAGCCGCTCCACCCCGCCCTTCGACGCCGAGGCGCTCGATCCCAAGGACCTCGTCGAGACCTACCTCGTCATCCAGCGCGTCGAGCCCGGGGCGTTGTACTTCAGCGGGGGGATAGGCCCGCTCGAGGTCCCCAAGCGGGCTTCCGAGCTCGCTCAGGTCGGATGGGGAGTGAACGCGACGCTCGCCCGGCTGGGCAAGACCTGGCGGCTCGTCGAGGTCGGCAACGTCTATCCGCACTGACCCTGGTCCCGTGCCATCACCTCCGGCGGGATGAGGCGGGCAGGTTCGACGGGTTCACCGAACTCTTACCTTCTGACGTTTCCGTGGGTCGGTTCAAGCCCCTTCCGACTCGGGACACCCCGAAGGCAGAGGCAGCAGGTAGGTCAGCCACAGGGTGGCAATGACCAGGGACCCCACGATGTCGTTTGATCGAACGGGACACCCTGTCGCGAAGTCAGAAACAGGTCACATCGTGACGTCGATGGCGCTGGCGTAGTATGCCTCCATCAGCTTGAACCGCTCGGCGTCCAGCCGCTCGTGGCGGTGGGCCAGCAGCTTCCGCTCGGCGGTCGTGTCCTCGTGGTGGGTGGCCACCTCGTCGGCGATCGCTTGGCGAAGGCCGTCGGCCCACCCGTCCGGCACCTCGATGCGGCCGTAGAGGTCCTCGACTTCGGCTTCGAGGTGGTCGGCGACGACGTAGCGCTCCTGGCAGCCGGTGCCGTTCCTTCGGTCCTTCTGGCCCAAGCAGTAGAAGTAGGTGTAGGTGCCCTTCCCTCGGCCCGGGCCTGCGGGTGCTGCCCGAGGAGCTGAAGGCGGCACGGGACGGGCGCACACCTCATCCCGGGTCGTACACCTCATCCCGGGGTGAGGTGTACTGGGTGGGCAAAATTCCACGGGTTCGGCGCCACGACGACCGTGCCGTGGGCGGCGTGGCGGTCGGCGTCCGGCGGGGCCTAGCGCTCCCAGTACGGGCGGAGCGCGATCTCGAGCGGCGCGGCACGGCGCGAGAGCGCCAGCGCATGGCCCGTCGGGAGCCGCCGGATGTCGTCGGGGGTCCATTGAGGACGCCACGTCGTGCCCTCGCCGCCCTGGTCACGGGTCGCCGTCCCGACCCCCTCGCCGGATCGGGGGCGAGGATCGTGCTGAGCGCCCTCGATCCGTGGGGAGAGGCGTCCAGCTACCCAGGAGCCCATCTGTCACGCTGGCTGAGCTGCCTGCTCTACGAGCTCGCCCAGCGCGAAGGCACGAAGCTGGTGGAGAAGAGCGCCACCGGCCAAGAGCTGGCCAAGCATCTCGTCAACCTCGCCCAGCGAGAGACAGAGGGACCCGAGGCCTTGCTCGACTGCACCAAGAGGTGGCTCGATCACATGGCCGCGCGCTTTTCCACCGGTGGACCGGCGAGCTACATCACCCAGGCTCACCGGGTAATCCAGGCGATCTTTAGCCGGAGCGACGGTCCGAGCGCCACTCGGCGCCTCATCGAGGAGATCTGTGCCGTCTACGACCTCCACTACGACGACGAGCCACGCCGTGGTGCAGCACGTCCTCGACGCCACACAGCCGCGGCTCGACACGGCGCGCCGCATTCGGGAGTGGCCCACGTGCTCGAAGGCGAACATCCTTGCTCCTTTGGGCGAGGACGAACGCCGGGTCGTGGTCGCGGTCATAAACCAAGTGAAGGGGCTCACGTTCGAGGCGACCTGGTTGTGCGCGCTGAAGCCCGGAAAGTTCCCCTTCCGGGGCGTCAACAACGACCCCGAACGGTGCAGGTTCTGGGTGGCGTGCACCCGGGCGACGGACCTCCTCGTCATCCACCTCCCCGAGCGGGACAAGCGGTATCTGGAGCTCGCGGGGAACTACGCAACCGTGGGCAGTGCCACAACGGTGATGGGCCGCATGGCTCGACTGTCCCGCCGCTCTACTTGAACATGCCGGCGCTCCGCGCCGATCCTGGCCATGCAAGCACAGCGTTGTCCCTCAGCATCCCGCGTCCCCCGTCAATGACGGCCAGATTGGAGCCTTGTGACCCGTCTACCTGGGTCTATTCCAGCCTCCCTGGTCTCCCAAAAAGTCAGACGCGGATGACCTCGATGCCCAGCATGGCGTCATAGTCGCGGTCCTGGGTCACGACCGGGACCTGCTCCACCGCGGCAGTTGCTGCCACGAGCGCGTCGAGAATCGGCACTCGCCGCCGGCGACCCCGCAGATCTGCGGCGATACGGGCGAACCGGCGCGCAACCTCTGCATCGATCGGCAGCGGATCCCACGTCGACTCAACAGTCGCAAGCGTCGACACCCTGCCGGCACGTTCGGCATCGTCGGCCATGAGCACCCCGAGCGTGAGCTCGGCCAACGTCACGACCGACACCTCGGTCTCCGTCACGCCAGTCATTTCGCCCAACGGTCGCCCCGACTCGGTCGCGACGAAGAACGACGTGTCGAGCAGAGCTCCCATAGGTCGTCCGTCGAGTCCGACAGCAGCCCGCGCACATCGGCGAGCAGTCGAGAATCGGCGGGGTAACGCGCAGTGATAGTGAGCGCCTCGCCAGCCGGCACCCTCCTACGGCGACGCAGCGGCACAATCTCAGCAACTGGCCGGCGGTCGACCGTGACGGTCACACGTTCTCCGCTCTCGACGCGTCGCAGCACTTCGCTGACCGTGTTGCGCAGTTCCCGCACCGAGATCGAACCACTCACCGACACCAGTGTAGCACATATGACTACATGAGGATCGGTGGGCCGTAGTCGCGCTTATTCCAACCCGAACGAGCTTCTCCAAGAACTGAGCGCGGGTTTCCTTGAGATCGGCGTCGTCACCACAGAGTGCCGTTCTGAGCCCTAGAAGTCGACGTCACCCGCTGTTGTCGGGTGGTGCGGGCGACTCCGACGTCGGGCATCTCAGAGTGCTTCCCTGCACAGGCGGCTTGTGACGGGGTAACGGAACGTCAGTGCCAACGCTCAGCAAATTCCCGGTGGCTTCGTAGGCGTCCAGTACCCATTCGAGATAAACCCCGCGTACGGCGTTATGTCATAGTCGGGTGTGCCCGAGTATTGCCATATCATAGGGAAGTACCCACCAACCGTTGGCATAGGACAATACGCTGACTTGACCGCTGTGCAGTCTGCGAAACTCCCGTACGCCGCGATCCAAACTACGATCGCCTCAGGAGATGTCCAGCTCGACGCATCCAATAGACCTTGGAATTCTGCTGTCTGGTTTCCGTACAAACCAAGGCGCATCCCAACACCAGACGACAGTGATGCGAGCTTCGTAAGAAAGCCGCTTACTACTTCGCGGTTGGGGCCATAGTTACCAGTCTTCCAGCCACCACTGCCAGCTGATACGGCGCCAAACATATTCTTCAACGGCGTACCCGAGGGGAGGCCGTGGTCGTTGTACTGCTTCCAATACATATCCGCTTGTGTGCGTCCCCATGTAGTGGGACTCTCGCTTGAGGCTGTTGGCCCTTGAATGTTCCATGCTGAGCAGGCCATTCGCATGCTGCCGGACGGCAGATGCCAATCTGTTGTTGGGTGCGTTCCGTAGCCGATACGACCGATGTAATAGTCAGTCCCACACGGATTTGTCGTGGTGCCTGAATCCGTTCCAAAGTGGCTCTACGCGACCAGGCGTGGGTGA
>JAJZJY010000212.1 GCA_021809885.1 Actinomycetes bacterium | reverse complement strand
CATCCGGTCGCCCAGACGACCGCCCAATGGCAACGGGCCGGCCGCTACCTGCCCGCCTGCACCGCCCATCCGGGCAAGATGCTCCCCGAGCTCGCCCGGCGCATCGTCACCGAGTACTCGACACCCGGCCAGTTCGTGCTCGATCCCCTGGCCGGAATCGGCACGACCGTCGTCGAGGCCGCCCTCCTCGACCGGCGCGCCGCCGGCGTCGAGCTCGAGGACCGCTGGACGTCCCTCGCCAAGGAGAACCTCGACCACATGCTGCCCGGGAGCCGGCGCCGCCTGGCCGAGGTCCGAAGCGGTGACGCCCGGTGTCTCCCTGAGATCCTCGGCGACCTCACCGGCACCGTCGACCTCATCGTCACCTCGCCGCCCTACGGGTGCGATGCCGGGGTGATCGACAAGCCGGCGTGGCTGGCCGGTGGCCGGCTCTGCCCGGCCGACACCCTCAACTACTCGGCGGACCGGGCCAACCTCGGCCACGCCCGGGGCACCGCCTACGAGACGGCTATGGCCGAGGTCTACGCGGCCTGCCACGCGGTGCTCCGCCCGGGAGGCCGCCTCGTCGTCGTCACCAAGAACACCCGCCGCAAGGGCCGCACCTTGGACCTGGCGGGGCTGACTGTGGCGCTTGCGACCGCGGCCGGGTTCTCCTACCTCGGCCACGTCATCGCCATCCACGCGGCGATCCGCGACGGCGACCTCGTCGCCCGGCCCTCCTACTGGCAGACCACCCAGATCCGCCACGCCAGGGGCCGGGGAGAGCCGGCCCATCTCGTGGCCCATGAAGACGTCACCTCGTTCATCCGCACACCGAACCCCTCGGAGGTAGCCCGTGCCCGCTGACATCCCCCTCTCGGTGTGGCCCACCGCCCAGCGCAACGCCCGGGCGCAGCGCGCCGGGCGCTACGTGGAGATCTCCGGTCACCACCCCGCCAAGATGCTCCCCGCTATCGCGCAGAGGGCGATTGCCACCTACACGAAGCCCGGCGACCTGGTGGTCGATCCCATGGCCGGCATCGGATCGACCCTCGTCGAGGCCGTCCACCTCGGTCGTGACGCCATCGGCGTCGAGTACGAGCCGCAGTGGGCCGACCTCGCACGGGCCAACATCGACTTCGCCCGCAGCCAAGGCGCGACCGGGCACGGCGAGGTCGTCTGCGGCGACGCCCGACACCTCACGAGCGTCGTCGACCCCGCGGTGCGTGGCCTGGTGGCCCTGGTGCTCACGTCCCCGCCGTATGGGCCGTCGCTCCACGGCCAGGTCACCGCCCGGCCCGGTCAGGGCATCGCCAAGTCCCACGACCGGTACTCGACCGACCCGGCCAACCTCGCCCATGTCGGGCTTACCGGGCTGCTCGACGCCATGCGGACCGTCCTCGCCGGCTGCGCCCGGCTGCTCCGCCCTGACGGGGTGGTGGCGATGACCGCGCGGCCGTGGTGGCGCAACGGCCAGCTGATCGACCTGCCCGGCGCGCTGGTCCGGGTCGGGGAGGAGGCGGGGCTGGTCCTCTACGAGCGCAACGTGGCTCTCCTGGCCGGGCTCCGAGACGACCAGCTCGTGCCCCGCACGTCGTTCTTCGCCCTCGAAGCGGTCCGCAAGGCCCGCCTGCGCGGCGTGCCCCGCCTGGTCGTGGCCCACGAGGATTTCCTTGTCTTCAAGGCACCCTCGGCCGGGGCCGGCGTGGCGCAGACCGCGACGCGCCACGCCGCGAAGGCGGCCGCGTGAGCGGCCGCTCCAAGGCCTTGACTTCTCCCGCTGAGGTGTGGCCTCCTCCAGTCGACCGGCCCCGACCAGCGGGGCCACGTCGGCCGACGACCAGGAGGAAGGAGGAGAGATACCCATGCGGGCTCATGCCGGGACGCACCTTCAGCGCAGCAAGGCTCGTAGGGGACTCGGGTGCCGCCCCGTCGGGATTCTCCACCCTTGCGTCACGGCAGGCGCCGCCATCGTGTCGGGTGGCAACCCGACCGTGACGGAGCGTTTCGTCAGCCAACAGGAGGCGGCTCGACTGGCTGGTTGCAGCAAGGACACCATCGTCCGCGCCCGCCGGTCCGGTCGCTTCCCCCATGCCCGGCTCCGGGAGCACCAGTGGGCAGTTCCTGTCGACGACCTCGTTGCCGCTGGCCTCTTCCAACCGGCCGGGCAGGACACCGACGCTGTTCCGCTGCTGCCGGCTGGTGAGGCCGCGCAACCGGTCAGCGTTGAGCTGGCCCGCGCGCTCGCTCGGGTGGCCGCGCTGGAAGACGTCGTGGCCCGCCAGGACGACGAGCTGCGATTCCTGCGCCAGCTGACCACAGAGACGCTCGGCAAGCGGGCAGCGGGCTGATGGGCCGTCCGCTCACCGGATCGCTCCGCCACTACCAAGGGCTGTGGTGGGCGAGCGTCCCCGAAGCCAAAGGCGAGAGCCGCCGCCGTGACGAGTCGTTCCTCGCCGAGGACGACGCCCAAGCGTGGCTGGCCCAGGCGGTCACCGCACTGCGGGCAGGCCGGCCGCTTCCCGACGCCGACCGGTTCCGGACCCCGAAGCCCGCATCCCGGCCCAAGCCGGCCGCCCGGCCCGAGCCACGAAAGATCAGCCCGGACGTCGCGTCAGTGGCCCAGGCGTGGATGGCCGCTGCCTACGAGGATCTCCGCCGTGGCGGCCCGGACCGGGCGGAACGGGTCCGGCGCATCGTCGACCGTTACCTGGTCCCGTGGTTCGCGCCCCGAACGGCGACCATCGCGGACCTCTCCTACTTCATGGTCCACGACTGGCTGCTGCACCTCATCGGTAGAGACCAGGCCGTTGAACAATCCCCCGCCAGCGGAGACCCGGCTTCAAGGCCGAGCGCAGCGCGGGGTGGGGGAGACGAGCTGACCCTCGCCGAGGCGGCCAGGGTGTGCGGGGTCAGCCTGGCGACACTGCGGCGCCGGTGGCGCGACGGCCAGCTCCCCGGCGCCTACCGCAACGCCCAGGGCCACGTCCGGGTCCCCGCCGGGGCGCTCAGCACCATCGGGACCAAACAGCACCGGCCGACCGGGCTGTCGCACAGCTACGTGGCCGACGCCCTGTGGGTGCTGCGCCAGGTCCTCGCCTTCGCCCGGGCCAACGGGCTCTTCCCGCCCGGCTTCGATCCCACCGAGAGCCTCGAAGCCCCCAGCCCCGACCCGGCCGCGGCTCGCACTCGGCGACCTACCAGCCAGCCCCGCCCGCTCAGCCTGCCCGAGTGTGCCCGCATCGCCGGCCACCTTCACCCGGTCCACCAGCTGGTGTTCTGGCTGCAGCGGATCATGGGCCTGCGGATCTCCGAGGCTTTCGGGGTCCTCGTCGGTGACATCGTCGACCTGGGCGATGCCGGCATGCTCGCCGTCCAAGGCCAAGGAGGGAGGAACTTCAGTGTCCGCGACGATCACGGCAGGATCGTCGCCGCTCCTTACAAGGCCACGGTGAAAACGGCAGCCGGCTCCCGAGTCCTCGTCGTGCCGGAGAAGATGATGGAGCTGATCCGCGTTGCCATCGACGCCTTCCAGGCCGACCCCGACACCGGAGCGGTCGACCCCGCAGCCCGCCTGGTGCCCGGCATCCACCAGGCTGACCGGGCCGGCCAGGCCGGCTACCAGGACGCCATCGAAGACGCCACCATGGCGGAGGGACTCGCGAGCAGCGATCTCGGCTTCCGGGTGTCCTCCCATCTGCTCCGCAAGAGTCTGGCCACCGACCTGGCCTGGCAGGCCGGGATCGAGGACGCGGTGCGCCGACGGTTCATGGGTCACCGGGCCGGCGACGACGTCTTCGGGCGGATCTACACCCTCGACCACCCCGAGGTCGCCCCGCTGGTCAAGGTCGCCGCCGTGCTCGACGACAAGATCGCCACCACCATCGCCACCCTGCTCATCCCGACCATCCGCCCGGTCTACTGGGGCCAGGCCAACCCGCTGCTCGCCCGAGCCGACCACGTCAACGCCACCCTGGGGGCCGCCGGATGGTTGATCGACCCCGGCACCCCCGACGACCCGCTGTGCGACGCCGCCCGGGTCGCGGTCGAACTCGGCATCTACGTCACCACCGCCCGGCGGTGGATGGCCGACGGCACCCTGCGAAGCGTCGTCGCCCCCGACGCCAAAGGCGTACCGCGCCGGTTCGCCCGGCTCAGCCAGGTGTGGGCCTGCCGGGACCGCCTGGCGAACCGCACCCTCCTTCCTGATCTAGCCGAGCAGCTCGGCGTCCGCTACCACGAGCTGTACCATGCCGTCCGCCGCCTCGGCCTCACCCTCGACCGGCACCCCACCACCGGGGAGTACGAGGTCTCCCCTGCGGCTGCCGACGCACTGCGGGCCGAGCATGGGCGCATCCAGGCGCTGCACCGGCGCTCCATGAAACTCGCCGCTGCTGCCCGCCAGCTCCGGCTGGCGCTCAGCACCGTCGGGCTCCTGGCGAAGAACGGGGATCTCGACGTGGACCCCGAGACCGATAGCAGCGGAGCCAAGTTCGTCACCCGGACGTCGGTCGAGCGGTGTTGGATCGCCCGCAACGCCGCCAAGCGACCCGCTGCCCAGCCCGTAGCCGCCGTACCGATCGCCGAGGTTGCCCGGTTCACCGGTCACAGCACGACCGAGCTCATGGACCTCGTCCGCGCCGGCGTCCTCAAGCAACTCCTGGGCCGACGGGCTTGTCAGCTCACCGCCACCAGTCTTCGTGCCTGGATGGTCGGGCGCGACCTGGAGGACGGGGCCAGCGGGCGGCCAGCGACAATCAAGCCGCTCCGGATGATCAGCGAGCCGGCACATGACGCACCGGTGGCGTCCCCGCGGCGCCCCGACAGGGTCGGGTGACGACGATGAGGCGATGCGGCGGTGCGATGGAAGGACTACCTCTTGACAATCGTGTCGGAATATCCGACACTGGATGTCGTGAAGACGGACATCACTTCCGTGGCACCACCACCGCCCGTCGCTGCTCCACCGGCAGCTGTCCCGACCAACGCGGCCATTCTCGCATCGGCGCCCACGAGGACTGTCGACCAGCTGCAAAGTGACCTGACCTGCCTGCTGCGAGTCGCGCAACCCAATCGGCAGCTCACAGATATGGCTGATGACGGCTCACCGAAGATTCCCAGTCTCGTGGCCGTTTTCCTAGTCAACCAGGTCGGGGCCTCGGTGTCTCGTCCCAAGTTGCTCGATCTGTCACGAGTGCGCCGGGAGGATCTGCGAAGCCTTGGCGGAGTGGCGCGCTTGGTACATCGCACGCTGCACCCGGTGCCTGCAGGACCACTGGCCTCATGAGTGAGCTTCTGCCCGCCGCGGCTTCGGTCAGCGAAGCGTGGCTGCTATCCCTGGAGCGGACCGCCGACGCTGCCGGGGGACGAGCGGTCCATGTGGTTTCGACTGTGACCGAGCCTGGCACCGAGATCCTCTCGGTCCGTCGTGTCCTCGACGGAGCCCTCAATGGATACGGCGCCCAATCGGTCGACACCGTGGCCGAGACGATTTTCCCGGCCTCGCTCTACCCAGACCCCGGCGTTGATTGGTCGCCTTACCTGTCTGTGGCAAAGCGTGGCATGCTCGACGCGGCCGCCGAGGGCCTTTATGAGGCCTACGCCGGCATGCTGCCGATGTTGCGCACGATCAATGCCAATAAGAGCGGCACGTACTTCTCCCGCATGATCACCTGGCCGGGTAAAGAGGCGGGCGGCGTGAACCAGCTGGCGGCGAGGGTCGAACATCTACGCGCCCAGCACGTAGCCGGAAATCGGACGAACAACACCCTCGACATCGACGCGGCCGCGGACGCACAAGCGGACGAGGAAGACCTGCGAGGGGTGCAGGTCTATGCCCCCACTGACCGACGCACGCGGGGATTCCCCTGCCTCACGCATATCGATCTGACGTTGTACCGGGGTCGTTTGCACATGACGGCCGTCTACCGGCACCAGTACCTGATCGACAAGGCCTACGGCAACCTGCTGGGTCTCTCGTGGCTGATGCAGTTCCTCTGCCAGCAGAGCGGGCACGATCTCGGAGAGCTTGTCGTCCATGCGACGTTGGCTGACGCCCAGTACCGCCCCAGGGCCCTCAGCCTCGCGAGAGACGCTCGAGTTGCCCTCGACGCCGACGCTCTGGTCGCCCCGGGATCGCGACCGTGAGCATTCAGCCACCAATCGGCGCGCTGGCATCGGTCTGGCAGGCCAGCATCGAGCAGACCGCTCGAGCTGCCGGCGTCGGCATCGATCTGGTTGAGGTCGAACCGCTGCGCCAACTGATCGATTCAGGGGGCCCCTCCTTTCTCGACGCGGCCTGGACGGCGCGCGAGCAGCGAGACACCAACAGACAACCGGAAGCACTCGCGGGGAAATGGGCCGCCAAAGAGGCCGTCATGAAAGCGCTGCAACACGGGATCGGCGACATGGACCCACGTGACGTCGAGATCGTCACGACCCCGATCGGGGCGCCTCGAGTCGAGCTCCATCGAGCAGCTCGGGTCATCGCGAAGCGCCGAAAGATCACCACGTGGCATCTCTCGGTGTCCCACGAGGGCGGCTGGGCGGCAGCCATCGCCATCGCATCGTCCCAACCACACCTACAGCTCGTCGACTCTGCCGCCACCACGAACGAAAGGAGGAGCCTTGGCTGACCCGAAGAGTTCAAAAACGCCATCGAAGCGCGACAACGACAGCGACGACGGCGCCGACGTTGATGACAACGAGGAGCAAGCGAGGATCGGAGCGCGTTTGAAGGAGGCCCGGGAGTATGTCGGGTTGCTCCAAGAGGACGTCGCCTCTGCGCTTGGCATTCCGCGGGCGAGTGTCTCTGCCCTCGAATCGGGCAAGCGACGAGTGACCGGACTCGAGGTGCGACGACTCGCCCGCATCTACCGCAAGCCAGTTGGATGGCTGCTCGGCGAAGAAGAAATCGAACTTACGGAAGCCGAACCTCTCTTCCGGGCCGCCGAGTCCCTCTCGGCGCGAGACCGAGACCAAGTCCTGCGCTTCGCCGAGTTCCTCGCGGCAGCCGGCAAACCAGCCGCATCAGGAAGAGCTGCCGCCCGCCCCCCACGCCCCCCGACCAGGACCGCGGACGGGGGAGACGAGACCGGAACCTGATGCCTGCCAACGGCAACGCCTGGCAACGCTCGCTCCAGGCGGCAGAATCAGCCGGACGACTCCTCGACGAGCTCGGCGTCGATCAGACCCGGCAAATCGACGTGTTCTCGATGTGCGAGGACCTCGACCTCTGGCTCGCCTTCCTGCCGATGGACGGACTGCTCGGCGCCTTCGTCCCCGAAGGCACCGGCGGCGTCCTCATCACCGATCGACGC
>JAJZJY010000211.1 GCA_021809885.1 Actinomycetes bacterium | reverse complement strand
GTAGCGGGCCACGTGCTGGAGCCCGCTGAAGACCACCTTGAATCGCCCACGGCTCATCAAGTCCCGCAGCTCGGCCACGTTCCGAAAGTGCGAGGCAGCATCCGCCTTCAAGAAGAAGTCGCACTCGTCGAGCAGGAGGAGGAGGCTCCGCTCGGGATTGCCCTCCAGCCAGGTCCGGATCCCGGCGGCGACGGCGTCAGGCGTGGGCTCGGTCGACGGGGAGACCACGCCGGACTCGGAAAGACGGACTGCCAGGCGGTTCCACAGCTCGCCGGCATCATGCGGAGGCGTCGCCGCGATGTGCTGGATCTGAATCAGAATCGGCAGGACGTCGGAGCCCTCGAGCTGCTCAAGCGCCGAGCGCAAGAGGGCCGACTTCCCGAAGCGCCGGCCCCCGGAGATGAACGACGTTCCAGCCATCGATGCCACCTTGTCCCGCTCGGACTGGCGCCCGTAGAACATCTCTTCCGGCGTGACCTGCACGTCGGGGTCGTAGGGGTTGGGGGCCGAGTAGGGCAAGACGGCCCGCATGGTGACGTCCCAGGTCTGGGTTCCCGCCTCGGCACAGCACGCTACGACCGCGTCGTCGATGACGACGACCCGCCCCGTGTGCTGGCGACGGGATTCGCGGGCCAGCTCGGCGCGACCCTCCAGCGAGAGCGTGTGCATAAGGAGGACATAGACCGGCTGGTCCGGGGCAGAGCCCGCCAGCGCGGTTGCCCACAGCTGGGATGCCGACAAGTTGTCCCAGCAGATCAGGAACCGGCGCCGCCCCTTCGAACGGCTGCCGTAGTCGGGGACGAAGGCCTTCCCCGACCAGTTCCCGACGACATCGACGAACCATCGCGACGGCGTCGATGCCGAGCGCAGCTCCGTGCTGCGCTGATAGCCAGTCGGGACGAGACCGAGCAGGCGCAAGATGGGTTCGAGCGCAGGTCCGACCGGCTCGGGCCGCGGGCCGTGTGCAAGGGCCATCCAGGCCCCGAGGCCCTCGGCAACAGCCTGGCGGTTGACCGCGGCCACACCGGCGAAGTCGATCGGCCCGCAGACTGACCCTTCTCGCGCCGCTTCGGCGATCCCGGCTTCAAGTCCCTCCGGCCAGGCATCGATCGCTGCCGTCACGCTCACGTGCCGGTCCATCTCGCTCACATCGGGGGCAGGCGCCGGCTCGCCGTTCATCGCTCGGTAGAGGTACTCCTCGGCGCTGCCCATCTCCTGCTCCGCGACCCGGCTCCGCAGGCGCTCGGCCCAGGGCTCGGACACCTGGCCCTCGGCGATGGCGGCCTCGATATCGTCTTGCACCTGGGACCCGCGCTCGGCGATCGCCTCGGCCAGGCTCGCACCGACCGCCGCCAACTCGGCTTCGACCTGCCCGAGATCCCTGCGGCCCGAGTCTGGGTTCGCCCCGAGGAGCTCGCCGTAGAGGCGCGCCGCCGCGCCCTCGTCGATGCACCCCCTTGCCCGTGCCGCGGAGAAGCGCTGCTCGAGGCGTTCGAAGTCCTGCTGGACCTGGGTGCGTGCATCGCGCTCAGCGGCCCGGAGGCGTCGGCGGGACTCCTCCGTGTCGAAGCCCTCGCCGGGACCCACCTGGAGGTCGATCAGCGCTTCGGCTGCCCCGAAGTCCCGGGCGGCCACCCTGGCATCGAAGGCAGCCGACCTCGAGCGCGAGGCGGCCACCACCAGCTGGGGGAGCGTGGGTTGCACCAGGGGCTCGAGATCGGGCCCGAGGGGCAGACCCTCGACCAGGGCGAGGCCACGGTTCAACGCTGCGGAAGGATCGAGCTCCTGTCCTCCGAGCGCCTCGTTGGCCAGCAGGCGCATGGAAGCCTCGATCCCGTCCTTGGCTGCCCTGGCTGCCGCTGCCAGCCAGCTGTCGCCGCCGAGCGCATCGAGCTCGGCCACCACCTGCGGTCGCAGCCGCCCCGCCGAGAGCGCCAACGTGGAGATGCCGGTCCCGTGCTCGGTGTCGCTCGCCCGGCCCCGCGCGTCGCACCAGGCCAGCAACTGGCTCACGAGCTCTTCGGCCAGGCGGATCAACTGCTCCTTGGCTGGCCCGATGATGCGCTTCGCCTTCCCGGAGCGCCCCGACCGCAGGCCCTTGTCGGCTTGGTCGATCTCGTCGGCGATCGCTTTGCGGCCAGCGAAGGGCTCGCACAGCGCACGCACTTCGCGAACCCGGCTCGCCTCGTTATCGGCCACGATGCGCAGTGCCCGGGCGAGTGGCCCGTCCGCCTCGGACCACTGCTTCCAGATCTCGATTCCGCGGTACAGACGGATCTGGCGGAGCGGGCGCTCGAGGGTGTCGCGGGCCCACGAGGCGATGGCCTCTGCCTCATCGATCGCCCCCGACTCGTCGAGATCCTCGCCACCGGCTGAGACCGGGACCATCTGGTCGGCAGCTTGGGCCGTCTCACCGGCGAACTCCTGGAGGGCTCGAAACGAGCCCAGCTCGCCGATGAGTTGCCGGAGTTGCTGGGCCGCGCCAGAACCAGGGTCGAGCAGGGCGACCCGGAGCAGCGCCGCGCATCGCAGCACGACGCTTCCCACATCGGCCGGGTTCACTGGCTGCTCGGCGACGGACACGACCATTGCTGCTGATGCCGGGGACCCCGCCGTCCGCACCGCGTTGGCCAGCGCGCACTCCTTGAGGATCTCGGCGTGGTACCCGCGCCCCGCTGCCAGGGCTAGGTGGTGGGCGAGCCCGAACCGCTGGTCGCGTACGAGCCGGGCCAGCTCCGCTGCGATGTCCTCGTCGGAGAGGGTCGGCTCTGCCGCGACCTCGGCAACTTCTCGGACCGGGGCTGCCCTCGGTACCTGTGCCTCCTGCTCGACCCTCGGTGCCTCCACGTCGCCAGGGCCTTGTGCGGCTACGACCTGGACCTTCGGCGCCACCTCTTCGACGGGCTCCGCCTCTCCGATAGTCCGTGGCTCTTCGGCGGGTTCCGTCTCTTCGACCGGCTCCGCCTCTTCGATGGGCTCCGGCTCGCTCTCTGGCACGGCACCGCGCGGCCCCGCAGGCGCCTTGTCCTCGACCGGCTGTTCGGCGGCCACCGGATGTGCCGGCGTCTCCTCGGGCAGCGCTTCCTCAGCCGACACATCTGTGGCTGGCTCTCCCTCGACCCCGGTCTCGCCCGCAGCGCCTGCGTCTTCGCCTTCGGGCGGAACCGCAAACGTGAGCATCCCGGCCAATGCAGCGTCGACCAGCTCGGGAGCCGGCGGTGGGGGAGTCCCTCGAAGCTTCCCGGCGATCTCAAGCCGGTCCATCGGGTCGGCGGCATCGATCAGCTGCACGAAGGTGTCGAGGCGCCCGGCGAGCTCGGCATCCTCAATGGCCAGCCGCTGCGCGGCCTTCACCGCTTCGATCTGCTCGGCTAGGCGCTCGGGTCCGGCCAAGCTGTCGAGCGGTGCCGCTTCTTCGGCGGGCACCGCGGCGAGCAACGCCTCCATCGTGGCCGCGACCTCAAGGCGCTCGGCACCCTCGGCCAGCGCTTCCGCGTACGCGGCGATGACGGCCAGGTCCTGTTCGGCGGGGACCCGCCCGGCTCGCACCGCGATGCGGACGCGCTGGGCCGCCCCTCGGGCTACCCGCCAGAGGTCCTCGAGCAGCTCGATCAGCGACTGCTCTCCGTCCCCGCTCGCCGCCTGGCCCGAGGCACTTGTAATGGGCTCGAACTCGGACTCGAGCAGGCCCGCGACCAACCCAGGCACGAGCGGCTCGATCTCTGCTACTGCCTCGGCCAGGCCGGCGGTGAGCAGGCCCGCCCGCCCGCACGCCACGAGCAACGGGGTGAACCGTGCCGACTCGGCATAGGTGTGGCCGACCGCCGCCAGGACGAGCACGCTCGGTCCCGCCAGCTCGAGGTGCTCTTCGATGAACAAGCCCATCTCAGCCAGCACCTCTTCGGACGCGCTCTCTGGATCGACGAGGCTCTCTGGATCGGTGAGGCTCAGCGCATCGTGGAGGACATCGCTGGCGTGCACCGCCAGCGGGTGGGTGATGGTCCTCGCTGCCCGGAACGCGTCGGCCGACCGCCGCCGCGCCAGTGCGGTCATCAGCAGCCGTGCGGTGGCAGGCGTGACCTTCGAGGTCGGGACCCTCGTGGCACTGAGCATCTGGTTGCGCAGCTTCGGGGACATCTTGCGGAGGATGGCGGCGAGTGCTTCGGGGTCGACCTGGCGCCAGGCGGCTTGCATCGCACCCGCCTCGTCGAGGATGTTGGTCACGCTCCGCTCTTGTGTGGGTTCCCCGTTTCCGACGCTGTGGTTCTCCTCAGACATCGGGCCCTCCTCCCTCGGGCTCCGGGCCCGCGTCATTCGCAGCTGAGTTCTGCTCGCCTATCGCTGTCTGGTCTTCTGCGTCCTCCGCGAAGGGATCCGCGGCGATGGCATCGACGACGTCGCCCGCCGCCTCGTCCCCCGTTGCCTTCACCATTGCCTGACGGGCCCGCTCGAGCTCGGCCTCGACCTGAGGAGCGAGCTGGCCGCCGCGCACGTACCCCCGCCGCCACGTCTGGTGGGGCCCGAGGTCCCCTTCGGGCAACCCATCGGTCCCCGCCACCTCACCCCAGGTGATGAGCTTTCCCCAAGACGCGGAGCGATCGGGCGGGAGGTTCATGATCCCGGGCTGGACCCAACTGCGCGACACCTGCCGGCGCACCCTCTGGGTGACACTGTTGAGGTACTGGTTCAGCAGTTCCTGATCGACATTGCGCCCCCTGACGCGGGTGACCGGGTCTTCGATGTACACCGTCTCCCCGTCGAACTCCACATCACCGCCGCGCGCCATGTGCCACACGGCACGCACGACGGCTTGGCAGAGCACACCGGCGTGATAGCCAGGCGCCACCTGGCCGTCAGGACCGAAGCACAGGGTCACGATCTCCTCGACCGTGAGGCACCGCCGCCCATCCTCGCTCACCGCACCCTTGTGCCGGACCGCGGCTCGGATCAGCTGGCGCAGCGTCAGCGGCTTCGCCGCTCCTTGACCGAGGCCAAGTGCGGCCATGGCGAGAGTCATGTTGAACTCGTGGGTGTAGGTGGTCTCGCCGTGTTGCCAGGGCTCGGCGAGCAGCTTGGTGGCGATGCGCAGCACCCGGGTCCCGATGGCCCACGTCACCCACACCGTCGTGCCGACCCTCAGCCACGAAGGCCACTCGTAGTCGAGGTGCCCGTCGGTTCCGAGCGGGGCCCACCCGGTCGTCTCTCCCTCCCCGTCGTGGAGGAAGCGCACGGCCAACCGGTCCTGCCGGGCCTCCTCGAGCGTCAGCGCGAGGAAGGGTCCGAACTTGCCCGCCACCCGCAACCGCGCGGTGTCGATGTCGAACGCCGTCACGTGCAACATCCACGTGGCATCGGACCCCGACACGTCCCACTCTTCGTCCTCGCCGACCCACTCCGGCGCTGCCACCGGCTCTTCGGGGCTCGGGCCCTCGGCCCGGTGAACTTCGCCACCGGTGTGCTCGACCCACCCGAGGCCGAGCGCGATGGCGGGGTCCGCCGCCACTGGGCCCACCTCGCCGAGTTCCTCCGCTCGCCAGAGCCCGCCTCCTTGCCACGGGTCGTCGAGGCGCAGGTGGACGCCGTTCCAGTCCCCGGTCGGGGCCTCGTCGGCCAGGAGATCGAGCACGTAGATCGTCCCCGCCACGACGAAGTCGGCCCATGCTGTCTGGACGAGGGAGTCGTGGGGTGCCACCGACGTCAACCGTTCGGACATCGACGCCCAACTCACACGCTCGCCGCGGGGCGGCCGGGCCAGGCTCAGCGCCAGCCGCGGGAAGACCCCGAGCTCGTGGTCTGCCTCGCCGATGATCCGCTGATACGCCTCCTCGCAGAGGTAGTAGGGACCGAACGAGCGCACCCGCTCGTCTTCGCCGAGCGCATCGGCCAGCCGACCAGCTGCACGCCCCAGCACCTCGGGATCGCACGGCAACCCCGCCGCGCCGAGCGCTCCCGGGTAGTGCTGGCACACGAAGCGCGCCCAGAACGCCACGTCGTCGTCCTCTTCGGCGCCTTCGGGGTACGCCGCGTCGATGATGAGGTGGCCAAAACCATCGACCCGGTAGCACTTCTCTCGAAGGCGCTGTAGCTTGGCGTCGCTCGGTACCAGACCCGTGCCGAGGCACCCGAGATCGAGCACCAACCTCTCGCGCTGGACGGCGGGTCCCTCCGCCGCGTAGCCTGACGGCGGCGCATCGGTCCCGGGCGGCAGCGTCGGAGCCCCAGACAGCCACCGCGGTGCCCACGGAGCATCGAGGGCGGCGTGAGCGCCTTCCTTGTAGACGACCTCACCCCAGGCAATGTTGTCGCCCACCACCAGCTGGACGATCCCCCCGAGCGCGATCGCCGGCTGGGGCCCGACCGGTTTGTGGCCTTCGGGGTAGCCGTGCTCGACCGTCGGGATCTCGCCGATCAGCTCCGACGTGGCGACCCCGTCGTAGCCGTCACCGCTCCAACCCAGCCACAGGCCGTTGCACAGGCTCGGGAGCGCCACCACCTTCCCGGCCGCCTTGATGCGCGCCACCGCTGCCTCGAGGGCGCCGCACGTCGTCGCATCGCCCTCGTCCTCGACCAGGGCGAGCAGCGGGCTGCGGGCCCCGAGCGTGCTCATGGCGCCCCGGCCCCGCCGCCCGCCGCCTCGGCTGCTCGCTGTGCTTCGCGTGCTGCCTTGGCGGCCTCCTGGGCCACGTGCTCGGCCCACCGCCACCGGCCGTCCCCGACATCGACGACCAGACCATCACCGGCCAATTGGGTTAGCGCTGTCTCGACGGCCCGGATCCGCACGCCCGGCATCGCCCCCCGGGCCCGGTGGTAGAGCAGGCTCGGCCACAGCCGACGCCGGCGTCGCTGGACCGGGGAGAACCACGAGTCCTCGCCGTGGAGGACCCGCCGCAGCATCACCGCGGTCAGCCCCCGGTACTCCTGCCACAAGAGGTCCGAGATGTGGCGACGGAGCCGACGCTCGAAGTTGGCCCGGCCTTCCGCGGTGGCGGCCGAGGGAACCGGGCGGGCCTTGTAGAAGGCCTTGAACAAGGCGGGCGTCGGCGAGTCGTCCTCGATGATCACCTCGGGTTCGTTCCAGTGCGTCGAGCACCGCACTGACGCCACCGCGCAGGTGCCAGTGGCCGATCCCGTCCACGGGGCCCGCAGACCCCACCGGGCGGCGACCAGGAGGCCCGATGTCGGGATCTGCGGGTCCGAAACGGGCCGATCGCGGTGACGTTCGTGCCCGGCACCGGCCCGCCCCGGGTCGCCTACGCGGTGGGACGGCGGGTCGGGACAGCGGTGGTGCGCAACCGGGTGCGCCGCCGCCTG
>JAJZJY010000210.1 GCA_021809885.1 Actinomycetes bacterium | reverse complement strand
CGGAGTTCCTCAACCGCATCGACGACGTCATCGTCTTCCACGAGCTGTCCAAGGACGAGGTCACCGAGATCATCGACCTGATGATCAAGCGGGTCCGCACCCAGCTCGAGGCCCAGGGTCTCGGCATCGAGCTCACCCAGGCGGCCAAGTACCTCGTCGTGGAGAAGGGCTACGACCCGGCCCTCGGCGCCCGGCCCCTCCGCCGGGCCCTCCAGCGACTGGTCGAGGACCCGCTGTCGGAGAGGATCCTGTGGAAGGAGTTCCGGGCCGGCGATACCGTCATCGCCGACGTCGAAGGTGAGGAGATCGTCTTCCGCTCGATCGAGGGCATAGAGCCGCCGCCGGTCGAGATGGCCGGCGCCGGCAGCGACTCGTAGCCGGGTTCCGCTGCCGTGGTGGCCGCTGCCCCCGCTCCGGCGGGGGCAGCTTGCGTGCTTGCGTTGCACGCGGCGCGCTTCAGCAGCCGGCGGAGCCGGGTGCCGGAAGGCTGGAGGGGTCCGTCCCTTCGGCTGCCGCCCGGTACAGCGATGCGATCGTCGCCCCAAACGGCGCGCTGTACGAGGTGTTGGGTGAGCACCCACCCTGGTTGAGCCCACCGATGACGCCGTGGACCACGTCCGTCTTGCCGGTCTGGACCGTCAGCCACGGGCTGCCGCTCGTGCCGCCCACGAAGCCGTCGCAGTCGAACGCCGGGTAACCCGCGTAGTGGTATACCGGCGCCACGCAACGGATCGGCTGGTCGTTCTTGCCGCTGGCGTACCCGACGACAGTCACCCGGGTGCCGTTGGGGGGCGCACTGCCGAGAACGTACCCGCCGGTGAGTTGCTGGATCTGGACGGTCCGCCCGTTGATGACCCGTGGTGCCACCTGCAGGAAGACGGCGTCGTCCTCTGGGTCCTGGCCGTCCAGCCACTCCGGCGCAGCGAAGGCTGCCACGACCTGCCAACGCCCGAACGGTGCGCGACCCCGGTCGTAGCCGGGGATGAAGCTGAGCGCCGCTGCCCGGCCGGCAACGCAGTGTGCCGCGGTCAGCAGCAGGTTCTGCTTGGGGCTGTCGACCACGCTCGCCGTGCAGTAGTGCTCGCTGTCGGTGGACGAGGCGAAGAGCCCGCCGATCGGGGCAGGTGTCGACGCCAGGTTGGCGGCGACCGCCGGGAGGGTGCGCAACTTGGGCCTCGACGGGGCGGCGGCTGCCAGCGCGGCGAATCCAGGGCTGCCTGGGGTGCCGGCGCTCCCGGTCGTCACGACGCCGAGCGCCAGGACGGCGAGGAGGGCAGCGACACCCAGCAGCGGTGGCCGGACACCCACGGGAGAGGCAGGATAGCCACTGCTACAAAGACGAGCGTTGCTACTGCGACTACACGAGGCGCCTTTCGCAAGGTGCTGGGCTCGCGTTTGGCTGAAGATCGGATCGCAGTAGCAATGCTCGCCTTGGTGCCAATGCGGACAAGCGTGCGGATTGGGCGACCGCGGCACCCGGGGAGGTGCGCTGGCGGTGGCGGCGGGGGTTCCATCCCGGCCGCCGCGATGCGGAGATCCCCTCCAGCACGAGGGTCACACCCAGTCGGTAGGTTCCCCTGCATGGCGCGCCCTCGCACCGTCCATCGCTGCAGCGAGTGCGGGGGGTCCACACCCCGGTGGGCGGGCCGTTGCCCGTCATGCGGCTCGTGGGGGAGCATCGTGGAGGAGCCGGAGGGGCGGGGAGCCGCCGGAGCCGGCGGTCGGGGATCGGACCGCCCGGCCGTGTTGCCCGTCGAGCTCACGGCACTCGAGCCCGGTGACGCCGAACCCGCTCCGACCGGCGTGGGGGAGTTGGACCGCGTGCTCGGCGGCGGGCTCGTCCCGGGGTCGGTGACGCTGCTCGGGGGTGAACCCGGCGTCGGGAAGTCGACTCTCCTGCTCCAGGTCGTCGGGTCGATGGCCGCCGCCGGGGCGCGGTGCCTGCTGGTGTCCGCCGAGGAGTCGGGCGCCCAGGTGCGCCGCCGGGCCGAGCGCCTGCAGGCGGCGCGACAGGGGGTCTGGCTGGTGGCCGAGACGGCGATCGACGGCATCCGTGCGGCGGTGGACCAGGTGCGGCCGGATGTCGTCGTGGTCGACTCGATCCAGACGGTGTGGGACCCCGCCCTGGAGTCGGCGCCCGGGTCGGTCGCCCAGGTCCGGGGCTGCGCCCACGAGCTGGCGCGGCTGGCCCGGGAGGGCGACAGGGCAGTGGTCCTGGTGGGGCACGTCACCAAGGACGGCGCCCTGGCGGGGCCGCGTGTGCTGGAGCACCTCGTGGACACCGTCCTGGCCTTCGAGGGTGACCGCCATCACGCCCTGAGGATGTTGCGCGCGGTCAAGCACCGCTTCGGCCCGACGGGGGAGCTCGGCCTGTTCGAGATGACCGACGCCGGCATGAAGGGCCTGCCGGACGCCAGCGGCGTGTTCCTCGGCGACCGCCGGCATGGCTCGCCCGGGTCGGTGGTGTTCCCAGCGGTGGAGGGCCATCGTCCGCTGCTCGTCGAGATCCAGGCACTGACGGTCGCGTCCGGCCTGCCGGCACCCCGCCGCTCGGTGTCGGGGCTCGACCAGGGGCGTCTCGGGCTGCTGCTGGCGGTCCTCGACCGGCGGGCCAGCGTCGTGACGGGCAAGCACGACGTCTACCTCTCGGCCGTCGGCGGCGTGCGGGTGACCGAGCCCGGTGCCGACCTGGCCGTCTGCCTGGCCGTGGCCTCGGCGTGCCAAGCGCTCCCGGTGCCCCAGGATGTGGTGGTGGTCGGCGAGGTCGGCCTCGGCGGCGAGGTCCGCCAGGTCGCCCACACCGCCCGCCGCCTCGCCGAAGCCGCCCGCCTCGGATTCGCCCGCGCGGTCGTGCCGCAATCCGCCCCTTCCGAGCTGCCGTTGCCCGCCGTACGCGTGGGGACCCTGCGTGCAGCTGTGCGCAACGTTCTCGGCGATCCCGCCGACGGCGATCCCGCCGGCAGCGATCCCGCGGGGGCTCGTCCAGGTGCGCCGGGTAGGCTCGACGGGTGGCCGACCGCTTGAAGCCGGCGATGGTGAAGGCGTTGCGGGCCGTGGCGCCGGGCCGTCCCCTGCGGGACGGCCTCGACCGGATCCTGCAGGCGAACAAGGGTGCGATCATCGTGGTGGGCGACGGCCCCGAGGTCCTCGAGATCTGCTCCGGGGGGTTCCTGCTTGACGCCGAATTCACACCGCAACGGGTGTCGGAGCTCACGAAGATGGCCGGCGCCATCATCCTCGCCCCCGACGCCAGCCGCATCGCCCGGGCCAACGTCCACCTCGTGCCGAGCCCTTCGGTGCCCACCTCCGAGACCGGCACACGTCACCGCACCGCCGAACGCGTTGCTCGCAGCATCGACGTACCGGTCATCGCCGTCTCCGAGGAGATGGGCGTCATCACCGTGTTCCGCAACGATGCCCGCCATGCCCTCGACTCCCTCCCGCGCCTCATCAGCCGGGCGAACCAGGCGCTGCAGACCCTCGAGCGGTACCGCACCCGGCTCGACGCGGTGATGAGCTCCCTGTCGGCGGTGGAGGTGGAGGATCTCGTCACCGCCCGGGACGTCGTGACGGCGCTCCAGCGCGCCGAGATGGTGCGCCGCATCGCCGACGAGGTGGAGGGCTACGTCATAGAGCTCGGCACCGACGGCCGGCTCGTGCGGCTCCAGCTCGAGGAGCTCATGGCCGGCACGGAGGGCGAGCCGCAGGACGTCCTGCGTGACTACCTGCCCGACTGCGGCCAGGTGTGCGTCGAGGCGGCTACTGAGTCGCTGTCCCGGCTGGAGGGCAAGCAGGTCCTCGACCCCAAGGAGGTTGCCCGGCTGCTCGGCCTGGACGATTCGGGAGGCATCGACGGGTCCCTGCAGCCGCGCGGTTTCCGGCTCCTCGGCAAGGTGCCGCGGCTGCCGCCCGGGGTGGTCGACGCCATCGTGGAGCGCTACGGCAGCCTTCAGAAGGTGATGCGGGCGGCGGCGGAGGAGCTGGAAGCGGTGCCCGGCGTGGGCGTCGTGTACGCACGACTCGTCAAGGACGGCTTGTCCCGCCTGGCCGAATCGAGCATCCTCGACCGCTTCAGTTGAGGGCGTCAGCGCGCCCGCTGCTCCAAGCGGTCCCGGTGCGCGATCCGGTACCTACGCTCGTACTGCTCGATCCAACCGAGCCGCAGGAAGGCGGCGATGGCCTTGTTGACCCTTTCGCGGGAGGCGCCGACCAGACCGGCGAGCTCCTCCTGGGTGATCGGCAGCTGGAACTCGTCGGCGTCGCCGGCCAGCTCCAGCAGCCGCTTGGCGGTCCGCCCGGTCACGTCGAGGAACACGGCGTCCGCCAGGGCGGAGTCCGTGGTCCGGAGCCGCGCTGTGAGCAGCGAGACCACGTCCCACAGCAGCTCGGGGTGCAGGTCGAAGACCGCTTTGACAGGTGCGTAGGGGATGCGCAGCAGCTCCGAGACCTCGAGCAGTCTCGCCGAAGCGCTGCGGGGGCCGTCGTCGAAAAGGGGCATGTCCCCGAACAGGTCGCCCTCCTCCATGAGCGCCACCAGCGACTCGCGGCCGTCTGGGGAGCGGCGTCCGACAGCGACCCGGCCGCTGCGTACGACGTAGAGCTCCTCGGCCTCGTCGCCTTCGTGGAAGACCACCGACCCGCGCTCGCCGCAGAGGGTGCTGCACGCGCCGAGGACGGCACCGAGGGATGCTTCGTCGAAGGCGGAGAACAAGTCGGATCGAGCGAGGAGCGCCAGGTCGTCCATCGGGTCACTCAACAGTATCGGGGCTCCGCTGCGGCGGACCCTCGCAGTGACCTGTACCCTTGATCTCCGGGACTACCCTCGGCCGGTCTGGAGAAGCATGCCCTTTGATGTTGGTGACAAGGTCGTCTACCCCCACCACGGGGCGGCGGTCGTGGAGCGGCGGGAGGTCATCGAGGCTTTCGGCGACAAGAAGGAGTACCTGGTGCTCCGCCTTGCCTACGGCGACCTGATCCTCCGGGTGCCGGTGGACAACACGGAGGAGGTGGGCCTCCGTGAGGTCATCAACGACGAGGAGGTCGAGGAGGTGTTCGCCGTCCTGCGGAAGAAGGACGTGCGGATGCCGACCAACTGGTCCCGGCGGTACAAGAACCACGTCGAGAAGCTCAAGTCCGGCGACATCTACCAGGTGGCCGAGGTGGTCCGGAACCTGTCCAACCGGGACAAGGAGAAGGGCCTGTCGGCCGGTGAGAAGCGCATGCTCAACCGGGCCCGCCAGATCCTCGTATCGGAGCTGACCTTCGCCCTCGGCGTCGACGAGACCGATGCCGAGAAGAAGCTGGACGAGGCTCTTCCCTGAGACATCCGGGGTGCTGGGCGATCGTCGTCGCGGCAGGCAGCGGGCGGCGCTTCGGCGGCGCCAAGCAGTTCGCGGAGCTGTCCGGCCGCCCGGTGCTCGCCTGGGCGCTCGACGCTGCGGCAGCGGCGTGCGACGGGGTGGTCGTGGTCGTTCCCGAAGGCGCCGAAAGCGCGCCCGCTCTCCTGGCCCAGTGCCGTGCTGCCCACACGGTGGTCGCAGGGGGCGCCACGAGGTCCGCTTCGGTGCGAGCGGGCCTCCATGCCGTCCCGGCGGGGGTGGAGGTGGTCGCCGTCCACGACGCCGCCCGCCCGCTCACCCCGCTGGAGGTCTGGGACCGGGTGCTCACGGCGGTGCTGTCCGGCGCCGACGCAGCGGTGCCGGTGGTGGCGGTCACCGACACGGTGAAGCAGGTCGACCCGGACGGCTCGTCGCGCACCTTGGATCGCTCCCGGCTCGTGGCTGTCCAGACCCCGCAGGCCTTCCGAACCGAGCTGTTGAGGCGGGCGCACGCCGGCGCACCCGAGGCGACCGACGACGCCGCCGTGGTGGAAGCCATCGGCGGAAGGGTGGAGCTGGTGGCGGGGGATCCCTGCAACGTGAAGATCACGGCCCCGACCGACGTGGTGGTGGCCGGCGCGCTCCTGGCGGGCCAGTGATCCCCCGGGTCGGGCTGGGGTTCGACGTCCATCCCTTCAGTGACGACCCCTCCCGCCCGCTCGTCCTCGGCGGCGAGGTCCTTGCCGGGCGGGGGCTCGAGGGCCACAGCGACGCGGACGCCGTCGCCCACGCCGTCGCCGACGCTCTCCTCGGCGCCGCCGGCCTCGGCGACATCGGCACCCGGTTCCCGGCGGAGGACCCTGCCTGTGCGGGGGCTGACAGCATGCGCCTGCTCGCTGACGTCGTCGGCGCGGTCGCTGCCGCCCACGACATAGCGAACGTGGACGTCACCGTCGTGCTCGAGTCTCCCAGGCTGGCGCCGCACCGTGAAGCGATGGAGCGCCGCCTTGCCGGGGTCGTCGGGGCACCCGTCAGCGTGAAGCCCAAGCGGGCCGAGGGCCTCGGCGCCCTCGGCCGGTCGGAAGGGGTGGCCTGTTGGGCCGTCGCACTCGTCGTCCCGCGCCTCGCCTGAACGCCGCTGAAGCGGTGGTCGAAGGCCGCCAGGCCGTCCGGGAGCTCCTGCGTGCCCGGCGCCGGGCGGTCCACCGGCTGCTCGTCGCCGAGACGGCGGGGGAGGCCGGCGCCCTCGCCGAGATCCTGGACCTGGCGGGGGCTGCCGGCGTTCCTGTCCGCCGGGTGGGCCGCGACGCCCTGCTCGCCAGCGCGCAGACCGACGCCCCCCAGGGTGTCGTCGCGTTCGCCGAGCCTGTCCCCGAAGCCGGCCTGGAGGACCTGCTTGCGGGGCCGGCGCCGTTCCTGGTCGTCCTCGACGGTGTAACCGATCCCCACAACGTGGGCGCCGTGATGCGCTCCGCTCTCTGCGCCGGAGCCACCGGCATCATCCTCGGTCGTCATCGGGCGCCGTCGATCGGCCCGGTCGTCACCAAGGCGGCCGCCGGGGCCGTCGAGTGGCTGCCGGTCGCCATCGCCGCCGGGGTCCCGAGCGCCCTATCCGACCTGCGTGCCGCCGGCGTGTGGACCGTCGGGCTGGAAGCGGGGGCGCCGACCCGCCTCTGGGACCTCGCCGTGGCCACGGAGCCGATCGCGGTGGTCCTGGGCGACGAGGGGCACGGGCTCGGCCGGCTGACACGACAGCGCTGCGAACTGCTCGTGGGCGTGCCGCTGGTCGGACCGCTCGGCTCGCTCAACGTGTCGGCGGCCGCCGCCCTGAGCTGCTTCGAGGTGGCCCGCCGCCGGGCCGCCGCCCACTGACCGGGCACTCCCGGCCACATTCCTGCCATGTGACTGTTGACATAGCGCGCCTGGGGGAGCTAGATATAACTAGTCCGTTGGACCCAGTTACCCAAGCATCCATCGCAGCCACTGAGGTTCCCATGTGCACCCACCCCGGCATCGCCGGCGACACCCCCGACGAGGAGCTGGCCGCCCTCGCCCAGCAGGGCCTGCCCG
>JAJZJY010000209.1 GCA_021809885.1 Actinomycetes bacterium | reverse complement strand
CCCGCTCGACCGCCCGGGCGAGGAGCTCGGCAGCGAGGTCGTAGCGGCGCTCGGGGACGCTGACAGCGATCTCGCCCGCCGCCCGGCGGTACCACTTGGCCGGTCGGCCAGCGCCCGGCCCCCCGCGCCCGGGCGGGCGGCGGTAGGCGACGTCGAGCAGCCCCGCGACCACCAGCTTATCGAGGTGGAAGGCGGCGACGGTGCGGGCCACGCCGAGGGCGGAGGCAACACCGTCACGGCTCATCTCACCGCCTCCAGCGACCACCTCGTAGACACGCCGGCGCAGCGGCTCGTTGAGCACCGCCAGCGCCGAGAGCGGATCGGTCCCTTTTCCCACGGCTACCATTCTAAAGCTAATCTAAGTTGGCGAAACCCCTCTTCTTTCCCTAGGATGCAGCTGATGGCGACGTGCAAGCGACCAGATGACGAGGACATGACGTCGTCGTGCGGCCAGCGCCCGGCCACAGCCGGAGACCACCTCCGCCGGGTCGGCTCGGTTCCGTCCCCGACGCTGGCAGGCATCGACGCCATCCACAGCGGCGGGCCCGGCATCGACCTGCACAGGGCCGCCAACGCCATCTCCGAGCTGCTCGACGCGCTCGGCGTCGAGCGCGACGGCGAGGGGCTCGCCGACACCCCGGCCCGTGTCGCCCGGGCCTATGCCGAGCTGCTCACCCCGGAGCCTTTCGAGGCCACCACCTTCCCCAACGACGAGGGCTACGACGAGCTGGTCGTGGCCAGGTCGATCCCCTTCTCCTCGCTCTGCGAGCACCACCTCCTGCCGTTCGCCGGCGTCGCCCACGTCGGCTACCTGCCCGGGCAACGGCTGCTCGGTCTGTCCAAGCTGGCGAGGGTGGTCAACCACTTCTCGCGCCGCCTCCAGGTCCAGGAGCGCCTCACCACCCAGGTCGCCGGATGGCTGGCCGCAACGCTGCACCCCAAGGGCGTCGGGGTCGTCGTCGAAGCAGAGCACGCCTGCATGTCGCTGCGCGGCGTGCGCGCCGCTGGCTCGATGACCGTCACCTCGGCGCTCGTCGGGATCGTGCGCGACGACGAGCGGACCCGGGCGGAGTTCTTCTCCCTCGTCGGGTGCCGCCCGTGACCCCCGCCGTGGCCGGAGGCCCTCGCCGCTTCTCCCACAGCGACTTCTCCGCCGGCGCGCTCGCGTCCGCCAAGCGGTCCGCCACGGTGTCGGTGTGCCTGCCCGCCCGCGACGAGGCGGCCACGATCGGCCGCATCGTCGGCACCATCCGGGAGGACCTCGTGGAGAGGGTCCACCTCGTCGACGAGGTCCTCGTCGCCGATGACCGCTCCACCGACGCGACGGCTGCGGCGGCGGCCGGCGCCGGCGCGACCGTCGTCGCCGTCACCGCGGCCGCCGGCTCGCAGTGGGGCAAGGGTGCGGCCATGGCGACAGCGCTGGCGGCCAGCAGCGGGGACCTCGTCGTGTTCCTGGACGCCGATGTCGAGGGTTTCTCGTCACACTTCGTCGTCGGCCTGCTCGGGCCGCTGCTCCGCGAGCGCGACATCGGCTTCGTGAAGGCCACCTACCAGCGCCCGCTCGCCGGTGTGCGGGGCGAAGGGGGCCGGGTCACCGAGCTCACGGCCAAGCCGCTGCTGGCCCTGCTCCGCCCGGATCTCGCCTGGTTCACCCAGCCGCTCGCCGGCGAGATCGCCGCCCGCCGCCCGGTGCTCGGTGGCTTGTCGCTGCCCCCGGATTACGGCGTCGACATCGCATTGTTGATCGACGTGGCAGGACGCATCGGGCTCGGCGCCATGGCGGAGGTGGATCTCGGCGAGCGCCGCCACCGCAACCGGCCCCTGTCCGAGCTGGCACCGCAGGCCCGTTCGGTGGCCAAGGCCATCCTGGAGCGCTCCGGCCTCGGCACCGGCGCGCTCGGGCGGCGAGTAGCGACGGTCCACGCCACCAGGTTCCAGACGACCCGAGCGGGTTGAACAGGAGGAGACGATGCCGCAATCCACACGGACCTTCGTGATCGTGGGCGCGAGCCTTGCCGGCGCAAAGGCGGCCGAGACCCTGCGGACCGAGGGCTTCGACGGCCGGGTCGTGCTGATCGGCGACGAGGCGCGCCGGCCCTACGAGCGGCCTCCCCTCTCCAAGGAGTACCTGCGCGCCGAGAAGGACTTCGACGCTGCAGCGGTCCATCCCGCCGACTTCTACGACGACAACGGCATCGAGCTGCGGACCGCCACCCTGGCCACCGCCATCGACCCGGCGGGGAGGTCGGTCACCCTGGCTGCAGGTGAGCAGATCGCCTACGACGCGCTGCTGCTCGCCACCGGCTCCGCCCCCCGGCGGCTCCCCGTCCCTGGAGGTGGGCTGCCGGGCGTGCTCTACCTGCGCAGCGTCGAGGACGCCGACGCCCTCCGCCACGCCATCGGCCCCTCGGCGCAGCTGGTGGTGATCGGTGCCGGGTGGATCGGAGCGGAGGTCGCCGCCTCCGCCCGCCAGCTCGGCGCCAGCGTCGCGATGGTCGAGCTGGCCGCCGTCCCGCTGGAACGGGTCCTCGGCCCCGAGGTGGGCGCCGTCTACCGCGACCTGCACGCCGCTCACGGCGTAGACCTGCACCTGGGCGCCGGCGTGGAGGCGATCGTCGGATCCGAGGCCGTCGACGCCGTCCGGCTCTCCGACGGCACCGTGCTGCCCGCCACGGCAGTCGTCGTCGGGGTCGGGGTCACGCCGAGGGTGGAGCTGGCGGACGCCGCTGGGTTGACGGTCGACAACGGGATCGTGGTCGACGAGCACCTCCGCACGAGCGCACCGGGCGTCTACGCCGCCGGGGACGTGGCCAACGCCTTCCATCCGCGCTACGGCGCCCGCATCCGCCTCGAGCACTGGTCGGCCGCGCTCAACCAGGGCCCGGCAGCGGCCCGCGCCATGCTCGGCGGCGACGTCGTCTACGACAGGACCCCGTACTTCTTCTCCGACCAGTACGACCTCGGGATGGAGTACCGCGGCTGGGCGCCGGGCTTCGAGCAGGTCGTCTTCCGGGGTGACCCTGCCGGCCGGGAGTTCCTCTGCTTCTGGCTCCGCCAGGGCCGGGTCGCAGCGGCGATGAACGCCAACATCTGGGACGCCGGTGACGCCCTCGAGGCGCTGGTGCGGGCCGACCGGCCGGTCGATCCGGTGCTCCTTGCGGACCCCGACGTCGACCTCGCCGGGCTCGCCGGCCCGCCCGGACCCTGAGGTCAGCCCGTCGACCGCGTCGACCGCGTCGACCGCGTCGACCGCGTCCAGGACGGGTTGGAGCGGCCGTTCAACGACGCGCCTCCGCCAGCTGGCCCTGACGCCGGAGGGTGAGACGGCACCCGGCCCGGCGTGGGTCCTTGGCCACGAGCCCCTCGACGTGCAGGCCGCCGAGGCCCTCCGCCAGGCCCTCGGCCAGACCGAGGTGCAGCTGGTGGCACACCGTGTCGGGATCCGGTCCGGCCACGTCAGCGAACGGGCATCGCCCGAGCACGAGCTCGACCGTGCGGCCCCGCTCGACCCGGACAGGCCTGAAACCCCGCCGTTGGATCTCGGCCTCCAGGACGTCAACGGGCTCCCCGCTGCCGGCCAGCTCCGCCCCCCGGCGGTGCCCCTCCTGGCGCCCGACCTGGCGCGGCTCGAGGCGGCGGCGCACCGCGTCGGAGAGCATGCTCGCCAGCCAGGCGTAGGCGCCGGGGGTGCCCCAGCGGCCGGCCGCCTCGGGCGCAAGCCGGTAGAGCAGGCGCGGCCGCCCCGGCCGGGAGCGCTCCTCGACCTCCTCGACGACCAAGCCGGCTTCCTTCAGCACCGCCAGGTGCTGGCGCACCGCGTTGTGGTTGAGCCCGACGAAGTCGGTCAGCTCCGCCACGCCAACGGGCCCAGGAGCATCGGCGACGTAACGGAACAGTCGGTGACGGGTGGGGTCACCGAGCGCCCGGGCCTCTCGCTGCAGCTCTTCTTCCACCCTCTGACACCTTCCGACAATTGATGTTCTAGTCTACACCGGAACAATGACTGGCGGCCGTCAGACCTTGGAGAGCCGGAACGGTACCCGTACGACGTTGACGTCGCAGTGCCGGCGCAGGGCGTTCGCGAGGATGATGCCACGCTGGTTCTGGAGGAGTTGGTGGCGCCACTTCTTCGGCTCCACCTCGGCGATGACGACGAGCACCTGGGGATGGCCCTGGCGGTGCAGGTCATGGAGGTGGGCGAGCATGGGCTTGGTGACCGACCGGGTCTGCGAGCGGAGGATCGACAGCGGCACCCCGGGGTCCCAGCGATCCCAGTCGGATTGGAGTGACGCTGCTCGTTCGTCGTCGAATTGCACGCTCACCGCCACCACCTCGTCGGCGAGCGAGAGGGCCGTCGTGATGGCGGCGGCGGTCATCTGCGACACGGCGGTGACAGCCACGACGGCGAGGCTCGCCTGCGGCGCGGGCGTGGGGGGCACCGTGCCGAGGCCGATCTCGGTGGCGACATCCCTGTAGTAGGCGTCGATGCGGGAGAAGAGCAGGATCAACGCGGGTATGGCGATCACCACCACCCAGGCCCCGGCGGTGAACTTGGTCACGACGAAGATGACCGTCGCCACCGCCGTCATCGCCGCACCGAGGCCATTCAGAGCGGCCCGGGCCCACCAGCCCCCCGGCCGGTCGTGGTGCCAGTGGCGCACGAGCCCGGTCTGGGAGAGGGTGAAGCCGGTGAACACCCCGATCGCGAACAGCGGGATGAGGGCGTTGGTGTTGGCGTTCACGGCGACGAGCAGCGCGCCGGCCAGCACTGCCAGCGCCACGACGCCGTAGCGGTAGACGGGCCGGTCCCCACGCAGGCCGAAGACGTGGGGAAGCAGGTGGTCCCGGGCGAGCAGGCTGGCGAGCACCGGCAGGCCCCCGAAGGAGGTGTTGGCCGCGATGGCCAGGATGGCCGTGGTCGACAGGTCGACCACGTAGTAGATCACCCCCCGCCCCACCGACGCACCGGTGATCTGGCTGAGGACCGTCTGGGATGCTTCCGGGGCGATGTGGAAGCGGACGGTCAGGACCGACAGCCCGAGCAGCATCGTGCCGAGGATCCCGCCGAGGAGCACCTCGGTGCGCATCGCCCGGCGCACCTTGGGCGCACGGAATATGGGCACGTCGTTGGCGATGGCCTCCACCCCGGTGAGGGCGCTGCAACCGGCAGCGAACGCCTTCAAGATGAGCAGCACGCCGACAGCAGCAGCTGCGGTGGGCACCGCGACGTGGAGCCCCGCCCCCGGCGCCGGCCTGGAACGGAGGAAGCCGGCCGCTATCACGACGTAGATCCCGACGATGAACACCGCCGTCGGCGCCAGCAACGCCCGGGCGCTCGTCGCCAAGCCCCGCAGGTTGAGAGCGGTCAGCACAGCCAGCACGGCGAGCGAGATGGGAAGGCTGTCGGGGGTGAGGCCCGGGAAGGCGGACACCAGGGCGGCGACGCCGGCGGCGATCGACACCGCCACGGTGAGCACGTAGTCGACGATGAGCGACGCCCCCGCCAGGAGACTGACCCGGTGGCCGAGATTGGCCTTGGACACGGCGTAGCAGCCACCCCCGTCGGGGTAGGCCCGGATCACCTGGCGATAGGAGAACACCAGGATCACGAGCAGCACCACGATGGCGACGGTTATCGGCTCGATCTTCGCCAGCGCCCCTGCACCGGCGGTCGCCAGCACCACCAGCATCGCCTCGGGCCCGTAAGCCACCGAGCTGATCGCATCGAGCGAGAGGGCGGGGATGCCCTCGAGGCTCGTTATCTCCTCGGCGTGCTCGGCCTCGCTGCCGGCGCCCTCCCCGCCCGCAACCCCGCCGTCCCCGCCCGCCCTCGCACTGCTAGATCGGTTCGCGCGCTTCATCGGCTCCTCGCCATCCGGGCCATTGGGGCAGTTCCAAGGGCCCGCGATCTTCGCAGAACCTGGGTCGGGCCTTCCTGCCGGGCTGTTGCGGTTGCCGTACACCCCGGCTTCGGTGTGCCATCCGGCTGGTTCTGCTCCTGGTGGGGCTCCTGGTAGGATAGCTGTGATGCCGCCGGGCTGTTCCCGGCGGTGGCTGGCAAGAGTGACGCCGGCCGGGCCACGAGACGCAATCGAGTCGGCCATCCCCCCTGGACCGACTGGAGTCCCTTGAGCACATCTGTCCCTACCATGACGCCCGTCCGCTTCTCTGACCTCGGCGTCCCCCCAACGCTGGCGTCTGCCCTCGAGCAGCAGGGGATCCTCTCGGCGTTCCCGATCCAAGCCGCCACCCTGCCCGACTGCATCGCCGGCCGCGACGTGTGCGGCAAGGCCCCTACCGGCGCAGGCAAGACGCTGGCGTTCGGGTTGGCAATCCTCTCCCGCCTGACCGCCAGCCCTCGCTCCCAACGGCAGGGTCGCCGGCATCCGAGCGCGCTCGTCCTCGTCCCCACCCGTGAGCTCGCAGCCCAGATCGAAGAGGTGATGGCCCCGCTGGCCGCAGTCGCCGGCGCCAGGGTGGTCTCGATCTACGGAGGCGTCGGGTACGCAAAGCAGATCCACCTGCTGCGCGGCGGCGTCGATGTGCTCATCGCCTGCCCTGGACGGCTCACCGACCTGATCGAACGAGGCTCGGTCGAGCTGTCACGTGTGGACATGGTGGTCATCGACGAGGCGGACCGGATGGCCGACATGGGCTTCCTACCCGTGGTGCGCCGCCTGGTCGACAAGACGAGCGGAACGCGCCAGACCCTCTTGTTCTCCGCCACGTTGGACGGCCCGGTCGACAAGCTGATCCGCGACTACCAGCACGATCCGGTCCGCCACGACGTGGTGCCCACCGATACCGATCAGGGAGACGTCTCCCACCACTTCTGGCGCGTCGAACCCCACGATCGCGTCGCCGTGACGACCCAGGCAGTGACCGCGAGCGGCCCGGCGATGGTCTTCTGCCGCACCAAGCGCGGCGCCGACCGCCTCTCGGACCGCCTCGCCCGCTCGGGCTTGGCGTCAGCGGCCATCCACGGGGACCGCAGCCAGAGCCAGCGTGAACGGGCCCTCGCTGCATTTCGTGCGGGCCGTCTCGATGTGCTCGTCGCCACCGACGTCGCGGCGCGCGGGATCCACGTCGACGGGGTGCCGCTCGTGGTCCACTTCGACCCAGCTTCGGATGCCACCGACTATGTCCACCGATCCGGCCGCACCGGCCGCGCTGGCGCCGACGGGACCGTCGTGTCGCTCGTCGGGACCGAGCACCTGGCCGCTACCGCGCTCATGCAGCGAAGGCTGGGGCTCTCGAGCGGGGTCTCCTCGCCCGACGTCCCCTCCCTCGCCGGCGTCGGAGCCGGGCGCCACTCCCGCCCGGGTCCCCGCCAAGCCGAAGCGGCGGGCGCCGGCGTGGACCCCAAGCGCACGCGGGGCACACCCGGTGCCCGGACCGCCGGGCC
>JAJZJY010000208.1 GCA_021809885.1 Actinomycetes bacterium | reverse complement strand
CGACCACGATGCCGGCTCCGAGGGCCAGGCGCCGGGTGACCGGCCGCAGCACCCACCACCCGATGAGCACCTGGGCCATCGCCATCGCCAAAGCCAGCTCCGTACCGTGGCCGAATGCCAAGTGGGCGAGGTTACGGTCCATGGCGACGATGATGGCCGGTTCGCCGTGGGCAAGCTCGCGGAGCTGGGCCGAGAGCGCATCGGGCGCGTTGTTGGCGACCTCGAACTCGAGCAAGGCAGTCCCGGTCCACAGCACTGCCCACGCCACGCGCGTGGCTCTCGGTCCGAGGAGTCCGGCGTCGGCCACTGTGTCGCCGCCGGCACGTCGAGGTAAGAGCGCGAGAGCAGCCACGGCGTAGAGGATGACAGCTCCCGGTGCTCCGGCGAGCAGGCTCATGCCCGGCATGAACAAGCCCCCGAAGCCCTCGCCTACCGACCACACGCCGCGCCCAGGCGATCGAGGCGATGCGGGCGGTCGGGGCTGTGCGGCGCCAGAGCAGGCCGGCACCGATGGCCACCTGTGCGGTGGCGAAGATGGTGTCGAAGGCCACCGGGTGGCCGCTCATCAGCACGGCGAGGTCGTGGGTGGCCAGTGCGATCGGCCGGGGGATGTTCCCCATATCGGCCATCCCGAGCACGTTGTCGAAGAACGCCCGGCTGAACATGTAGGGCTGGAACTGCAGCACCCCGTCCAAGAGCCACAGCAGCCCGAGTGCTACTTCGAGGTGGCGCCGGGTGAGCCGGCCACCGCCGGCCTCTTGTGTCAGTGCAGCAGGATCGACCGCCAAGCGCGAGCAGGACTTACAGCCGGTGGCGACGCTCATGAGCGCAGACTACTCTTACACCGTGTCGGAGCTGATGGGACTGAAGGTCGCCCGGATACTCCCCGTACCGAGATGGCAGCACGGCGCGGGCCACGTACCGGGGACACGGGACGAGAGGGAGGTGTGGTGACAGCTTGGTTTCCCCTTGGCACAGCTCTTGTGCTCGGAACAGTAACGGGTGGGAGCCTCTGGACGGGCGGCTCCCTTGTCGTCGCGCTGGTCGCTGGGCTCGTGGCACTCCTCGCCCCGTGTTGCGTGTCGGTCATGCTGCCCGCTTACCTTTCGGCCTTCCTCCAGAACCGATGGCGGCTCGTGGCGATGACCTTCGTCTATGGAGCGGGCGTGGCGACGGTGGTACTCCCCCTCGCCCTCGGCGCTGCAGCGTTGCGCCAGTTCATCCTCGGCCAGCACGCGATCGCCTTCGGCATCGGTGGGACGCTGCTCGTGGCGCTCGGCCTCTATACGCTGCTCGGAGGGCGCGTGAGCCTGCCCATGCCGCACCTGCGTCAGACGAGCAGACGAGGACCTCTCGGCATCTACGCGATGGGAGTGGTGGCGGGGCTCGCCAGTGCGTGTTGTGCTCCGGTGCTCGCCGGAGTGGTCGCCATTTCGGGGCTCGCCCCGTCTTTCCTCACCTCCCTCGCACTTGGGCTCGCTTACGTCACCGGCATGGTCGGCCCGCTGTTCGTGATGGCTCTCTTCTGGGACCGCATCGAGCCGAAGTTCGACAGGATCACCCGGCCTCGCACGATCCGGCTGCGCCTCGGAAGCATTCGCCGCGAGCTGTCAGGTACCGCGTTCGCCAGTGGGCTGCTCATCTGTGCCATGGGCGGTGCCACTTTGTGGATGGCCGCATCGGGTGAGGCCATGGTGTCGACCGGTGGGTGGGAAGCGAACTTCGCAGCGGACCTCAACCACATCGGCCACGTCATCGACGGTGCTCTGGCCGGCGTGCCGGGATTTGTCATCGCGGCGGCGCTGGCTGCGGCCGTGCTGGGGCTTGCAGCGAAGGCCGGGGTGGAGCTCGGGTGGTGGGGCCGCCACGCGACAGGGCGGGGAGATGGCGTAGAGGACCCGGCCGAAGAAGTTACCGCCGTCGCAGAGACGGCGCTCACCGAAGAGGAGACCGAGGATGCCGACCTCGAGCAAGCACCGCGCTGATCCCGCTCGTCAGAAGCGTTCCGCGAGACCCACCGCGAAGTCTGCTATACGCAGGCCACCCGGCCAACCCAGCCAGCACCAAGTAGAACGCCTCGCCGCTGCATCGGCGGCACGCAAACGCAGGATGCTCCGTCTCGGCATCTGGATCCTCATAGGCCTCGGCGCGCTCGGTGGCCTCTTCGCCGCGTTCGTCTCCGGCTCGAAGTCGAGCGACCCCCACGGTGGCTCCGGGCCGACCTACGTGGTCGGGAACCCGGGTCCGGGTGCACCTGCCCCGCCGGTGAGCTTGCCGACGACCTTGGGGAGCAGCTTCGACCTCGCTGCCTATCGGGGGCAGCGGGTGCTGCTCTACTTCCAAGAGGGCGTCACCTGTCAACCCTGCTGGACCCAGCTCCAAGGGATCGACGCGAACCTCGCTGCGTTCCGGGCGCTCGGCATCACCGAGGTCGCGAGCATCGCCATCGACCCGACTTCCGCGCTTCGGGAGATGGCTGCGAGCAACAACATCACGACACCGGTGCTCGCCGACTCGACGGGTGTCGTATCGGATGCCTACCACGCAAACGACTACGGGATGATGGGCACCTCCGAGGATGGCCACAGCTTCGTGCTCGTGGGCCGGTCAGGCAAGATCCTCTGGCGGGCGGACTTCGGGGGTCCGCCGAACTACACCATGTACGTCCCCGTCAGGAACCTCATCTCCGACCTGCGGGCGGACCTGGCCCACGCGAGGCCCTAGAGGTGGACGTCGTCATACTTACCCAGGCTCATTGCCACTTCTGCGAGCAGGGAGAGGAGATCCTCGGGCGCCTCGGAGCCGAGTTCGACCTCAGCATGCACCGAGTCGAGCTCTCGAGCCCGGAGGGAAGGTCGCTTGCTGCAGACGCTGGCGTGCTCTTTCCGCCGGGCATCGTGGTGGACGGCGACCTCGTGAGCTACGGGCGCCCCTCGGAGCGCCGGCTCCGTAAGGAGCTGGAGCGGCGCCAGAGGGACAAGGCTGTATGACCCCCTCACTCGAATACGTAAAGAAAGTTTGAACGCGCTGCCCGTCGGTCGTCGGTGAGGACAGGCGCCAGGCGACGAAGGAGTGAGGCGCCTGTCCTCACCTCTTCATTCCCTCTGGAACAGCGAATTGTGGACAAACAGGCAGGTCAAGGGCACGGGCATGCGGTCCTCTTGCGCCGGAGGCTGGCATGGCCAGCCTCCGACTGTCACCACTCAGTCAGCCACGAACCTGAAGACCCACTTTTCGGTAGTCAAGCATCAGGGCGTTGCGATGGGCCGACGACTCACGGAGACTCTTCGGGCGAAGGCCATCGGACGGTGATGACCTGCGAGTCTTCCTCTGCGTGCCAGGAGTGCCCGGTACCCGGTCCCCACATGGCGTAGTCGCCGGGCGCGGTGAGCACCCAGTCTTCAGAGTCGAGAGTGATCCTGAATCGACCTGAGACGAGCAGGATGACCGTCGTGCGTACCTCGTCGCCCTGAGGGGTAGCCCGTTCCTCTCCGGCCCTGTGCACGCCCCATTTGATTTCGACCTCGCTGGAGAGGCGGAGATCACCCTTGGGCATGAAGTGACCGACGATCCATCCCCGGTGAACTGGCCCATCGACGAGCGCATTGCCGACAGAGGGACCGGGAAGAGCCGGCGTCAAGGTATGACCTCGATCTTCGGGAGTCGAACCTTCCCCGGATCGTGGCGGGCAAGAGAGCGCAGTCCTTCGAGAAAGGCGAACAACCCCTCGTTGCTCCACCGCGGATCGGCGACGACCTTGGCCAGCCCCTCCGCGTCGAGGGACGAGTACCCGTGGGTCTGGTGCACCTCCCAGTTGCTCTGGAGGGAGCCGGCGTGGGCACTCCACCACGAAGGATCGTCGATGATGGCGAGACAGGCGAACTCGTAGTTTCCGCTCAACATGTTGATCCCGAATGCGGTGCAGCCGAGCAGGTAGGAACCCGGGTGATCGTGGAGCCATCGCATGGGGGCCGACATGGCGGAGAGGTGACCGGGAACCACCCGACTGCGAGATTCCGGCGACATCTGATCCAGTTCCTCTCGGCCAAGGAGTTCTTCTTCCAGTTCCCGGTTGATGGTGCTCGACAAGGCGCAGTCGCGAGTGTCGGTTAAGGGTTGGTGGAATGCCTTGGGGACGACCGCAAGGCGCCCGACCGCGTTGAGTACGCGACTCGATCGCTCCTGGACGATGAGCCAGTAGTCGTCGTCACGGGCAATTGCGAGGAGGCAGACAACCCCACCGGCGCAGAGTCGATGCTCATAGGCGGTCGCGGCGGCGATCGATGGTAGGTACCGTGCGCGCACCGGAAACGTGCTCTTCTCGTGTCCTGCGACAAGCGACTCCAACAGCTCGGTCTCCATGAGGTCGACGGTGAGGGCGTAGGCGGCGAAACTGGCGACTGCGAAGGTGGCGGCAAGGCGCCCTTTCTCGACATTGACCCCAATCAACCGGAACAGCGGGCGGTCGTAGAGAGTTGCGTCCCCCTCCTCGACGACGGCTAAGCGCTTGACGGCAGCCCGGAAGACCGCGGGATGAATGGGCGCCGTAGTGGCATCATCAGGAGTGATCACGCGTGCCAGTTCGTGCTCGGTGTCCAACGGGATGTCGAGGCCGATCCAGTCGGGATCGCTGAGCACGCTGAGGGCAACCTCGGGGCCGTCACCGATGCGTGCTCGGTAGAAACCGGTGGGTGTCCGCCCATAGAACGCGTGTACTGCATCGGCGATGACACTGCGCGCCAGGACGGACCGGGCATGGTCGTAACCGGCTCTCGCGGATGGCGTCAGTGCGGCCAGGTCGTCAGCACCATCGGCGACCAAGGAATAGACGTGGTCGACTGCTTCACCTGAATGAACAGCGAGCCATCCCACGAAGTCCTCGCATTTCATCAGCCGTCGACCTCGTCGACCTCGTTGGGCTCCCTGTCGTCTGTGGCCGAAGTCGGCGAGGTTGGCGGGACCCAGGAGTTCCTCTACGGAGTAGTCGAACACCGCTTCGAGAACGGCACATTGCGAGGCCCGCGGACCGATTTTGTAATCGCCGGCGAGCCACCGGTCGAGCTGGCGGACATTGAGCCCGAACTTATCGACCTTCATGGCATCGGACCGCTCCGTGAGTAGCTCCACGGTCGCTTCTCTCGTGAGATGTCGATCACCCATGATCTGTTGGAGGAGCGTGGGTTCTCGTCGCGCCTGTGCCTCATTGTTTGCCACCCGGCCGAGTCTACGGGGAGCACGTGTGCTGGGGAGATGTCAGGGAAATGTCGCTCGCAGGCCATGGAAACGTCAGGGTCGTCGAGCGCACAGTGGGTCATCGGCACACCTCGTGACGATCTGCCAAGCGGCAGGAACGACAAGGAGGAACCGCCATGCGGCTCCCAATCGACACACAAAACCTCACCTTCATCGCCGCAAACCCACCCGAGGCGGTGCTCGACTTCGAATCGAAGCAGCCCCGGACCGACACCGACGGCCGACCGGTCTTCGCCGTGGGCGTCGTCGCCCTCGGGAGTGAAGGCGCGGACGTGCTCACGGTGAAGGTGGCCGGTGAACCGAAGGGCATCACCCAGGGGTCACCGGTCAGGGTCACCGGCCTCGTGGCGACCACGTGGCAGATGCCCCCCGACCGTCACGGGGTCAGCTTCCGGGCCGAGACCATCGAGTCGTTGGGTGGAGCGACAACGGCCACCAAGGCATCGTCCACGTCCTGAGCTGGGGACACCCCGGGGGTCGTGTGCTCCCGGGGTGCCGTCCCTGCTCCTCGTCCCCACCGCTCTCCAACTCGTCACCCGTTCGCGTCTTCCCGTTGCTGAAAGGACATCACCATGGCCAACCAGTCCCCCTCTCGATCCAACTCCTCTCGATCCAACTCTGCCTACTCCAACTCCTCCCAGTCGAACCCGTCGTTCTCCGAGGAGATCATGGAGCTCCTGATCCGCTTCGTCACCGTCTGGCGTGTCGAACTGGTCCTGGTTGCACTGCCGACCGCACTCGGCATCTGGCTCGACGTCCACCACGGCCCGATCGCTGCCGGTGTGATCACCGGTGCCGTGGTCTTCGCCATCGTCCTTCCCCCTCCCTCTCGGCACCTACTCGTTCGAATCCTGCACCGAGAAAGCGTTCGGCGACACCTCGACGTCGCCTTTGCCTCCCTGCCCGGCATCCTTTCTGACCGGCCGCCGATCATCGGCACGGTAAACCGCACCCACGGCGGCGACCGGGTGCAGCTCGGACTTCGCCATGGAACCTCCATCGAGGAACTGGTTCGGGCAGCTGCGATCATCGCCTCGTCCCTCGGGGTCCGGGGCGTGCGGATGGCCGTCGATCCGGCCCACCAGAACCTGGTGACCCTCTCGATCATCCGGCGTGATCCCTTCGAGACGAATGGCCTTTGCTGCCCGATGGTGAAGGCCAAGAGCTTCGATGCCTGGGAACCGATCCCGGTCGGGGTGGACGAGGAGGGCGAGATCGTCCATGTGTCGTTACCGGAGCACAACGTGCTCTTCGGCGGCGAGCCCGGTGGCGGCAAGTCGGTGGCCCTCTCGGTGCTGGTCGCAGCCTTTGCCCTGGACCCGAGCGTTGCCCTCTGGCTCTTCGACGGGAAGCTGGTGGAACTCGCCCCGTGGTCCACGTGTGCCGAGCGCTTCGTCGGCCCCGACATCACCCTGGCGATCTCTGTCCTCCAAGAGCTACGAGCGGAGATGGACCACCGCTACGGCGAGCTGGTGGCCCGAAAGGTGAAAAAGATCACCCCCGGTGACGGACTCTCGCTCCACGTGCTGGTCATCGACGAGCTGGCGCTGTACGTGGCCGGCGTCGACAAGAAACTGGCCGACCGGTTCGCAGAACTCCTGCGTGACCTGGTGGCACGGGGCCGGGCGGCCGGCATCATCGTGGTCGCTGCCACCCAGAAACCGTCCATCGACATCGTGCCTTCTGCGCTCCGTGATCTGTTCGGGTTCCGCTGGGCGCTGCGGTGTGCCACCCGAGAAGCCAGTGACACCGTGCTCGGTAGCGGGTGGTCGACGAGAGGCTTCTCAGCGGCCGATATCGCCCCGAGCATGCGTGGGGTCGGTCTGCTCCTCCACGAGGGTGGCATCCCGGTGCGTCTGCGGAGCTTCCACCTGAGCGATGCCGATGTGGCGATGATCGCCGAGCGGGCATACCGGCTGCGCCACCATGACGCCGATCCGATAGGAACACGGTGAGTACCGCCGCCGCCGCCACCAGGACTGGGACCGGGACCGGGATCTCCAACACGGTGTCGGCACTCATCCCCGACGACGGAGTGCTGAAAGGCGTCTTTGCCCGAACCCGGGATACGGAGACGCTGGAGCGCTTTACCGCCCAAGGGGAAGGTTGTGGCTGGTGCAGCCATCCCATCCGCCTGGTCGGATCACAGGCCACCGTGGAGC
>JAJZJY010000207.1 GCA_021809885.1 Actinomycetes bacterium | reverse complement strand
AGGCGCTGGACGGGCCGCGAGAGCCAGCCGGTCATGGTCCGAGCGGAGCCCTCCAGCTGGACATGTGACCTCCGCCGTGCAACCGCCATCCGACCGAGCATCTCACGCGAACGAACCCCGTTGCACCCGGAGCGCAGCGAGCAGGCGTGCGGAGCGCAGCGAGCAGGCGTGCGGGCCTACCACGCCGGCCTGCTCCGTGCCTGGGCCGACGCCGACGCCGTCACACGTGCCGGCCTTCGACTTCGTGCGGTGCAGGTACGACGAAGATCGGTGCTCAGAGGTCGAGAACGAACCGAAGAGCGGTGTCGATGCTGGCCACCTCGCTGAGAGAGGCAGATCCCCGCCGTCGATACAAGCGCTCGACAGCGACGAAGCGCAGCTGGTCGCATCTGGCGAACGACGCATGCGCAAGGCCGCTTTCACCCGAGTCGAGCTCCACATGGCTGCGAAGCCCGTAGCAGCGCGAGGTGATCGGCACCACGGCGACAAGTCTGCCGACGCTGTTCGAGACGACGTCGGAGGAGACGACCAGTGCCGGACGCCTGTGGGCTGGCTCATGGCCGACCGGTCGACCGAGGTCGACGTCGTAGACCTCGCCTCGCAGGATCACGCGAAGCTGTCCCACTCCTCGCGTTCGCGGACGTAGTGCTCCCATCGCTTTGGATCAGAACGAAGACGCTCGTAGTCGGAGGCGAGACCCCTCACGAAGTCCTGCCGCTCGAGTGCGTCGATCGCATTGTGCACGACCTCGACGACCGAGGTGTGACGCTGCTGCGCCAAAGCGTGCAGTCGCTCGGAGTCAGGCCGACGAATGCGGACGGTGGTGGTCTCTTCGGACGACATAGGGATCATTGTAGACGTTCTGTAGACAGCCCAGGCGAGTAGATCGCGGCAGGGACGCGGTGGTCAAAGACCGAGCGGCAAGGACGCCTGGGCGGCTGCCACACGCTTGCGCGTGATCTCGCAGTACTCGGGATTGACGTCGTAGCCGACCCACTTGCGCCCGGTCAGCGCACCGGCCACGGCGGTCGACCCGCTGCCCATGAACGGGTCGAGCACCCACTCGCCCACGTAGGTGTAGAGCTGGATGAAGCGTCTCGGCAGCTCGACGGGGAAGGGGGCGGGATGGTTGACGCGGCTGGCCGATTCCGGCGGGATCTCCCACACCGAGAGGGTCGAGGCGATGAACTCCTCGGCAGAGATGTCGCTCACGCCTTTCACGACCCGGTCGAAGCGACCCTTCGAGAAGCACAGGCAGTACTCGTGGACGTCCCGGATCACTGGGTTGGCCGGGGAACGCCAGCTTCCCCAGGCGCAGTTCCCCCCGGCCCCCTTGGCCTTTCGCCAGATCACCTCGCCGCGCATGAAGAAGCCGATCCCAAGCATCCGAGCGGTCACCTCGTGGGAGAGCGGCACGTACGGCCGCCGTCCGAGGTTGGCGACGTTCACCACGGCGCGGCCTCCAGGCTGGAGGACCCGGTAGGTCTCTCGGAACACCCGCTCCAAGAGCGCCAGGTAGTCCTCGAACGACTCGTCCGAGTCGTAGTCCTTGCCGACGTGGTAGGGGGGCGAGGTCACCATCAGGGCGACGCTGTCGTCGGGCAGCTCCGACATCTCCTCGGCGGAGTGCTCGAAGATCTCATCGGCGACCGTCGGCTCCGACGTGTGCCGATCCTTGGTCTCGACGACCGAGACCAGGCCCCGCCCGTAGTACGGCGAGGAGTCGTGGCCCTCCCGGCGGCCTACCCCGAAGCTCTTCGTCCTGGTCGTCACGCAGCGCGCCTCCTTCGCCGTCACCGTAGCGTGGCACCTCCGCCGAGTAGGGGACCCCACCGTCGCACCAGGAGCAGGCCACCCGACGAGCCGTCAATGCGCCCTCGCGGGGCTGGTCGGTGCAGACCGCGCCCGGCTCGCCCGTACGTAGACCTCGACCAGGAGGCCGCCAGGAAGGCCGCCACGCACGTCATCGAGCATCGCACCGGCCGCCTGGTCGTGGGCGACGTCCGGCGGCTACGTCCCCATAGGACCCGATGACACCATCCGTGTCACGAATCTCCGGCTGCCGAACGTTGGTCAACCGACCCGCGCAAGGCACACCCCGACCGAGCGGCTGGGCCAGAAGCCCCGTCCAAAGGCGGGGAGGTTCACCTCTGTCGGCCCGAGCTGCTTGACCCGAGAGGGCATGACCGTGCCGGGTTCGACTGTGGCGACGAGCGACTGGACGAGTGGTTGCAGCGGTACGCAGGCCAGAACCGCCGGAACGACACCGCAGCCACCTGGGTGGTCGCAACGCCAGAGGGTCGGGTCGCCGCCTACGCGTCGCTGTCGATGACCGGCATCGACCGCTCTGCGGCGCCCGAGGGCCTCGGCAAGGGGGCCCCGAGCGAAGAGGCCAAGGCCTGGTGGATGCGGCTCGGCTTCCACTGCTTCGACGAGGACGACGAGTCGTGTCTGGATCTGTACCTGCTCACGGCCGAGATCTCGGAGACGCTCGACCGTGCCGAGTGACCCGACGCAGTCCGCCGCTCACGGACGCGGACACGGCCGAATTACAGATGGCGGCCCCGGCACTTGGAAGCCCCGCTCCACGGGACAGTCGGTCGAAGGGGGCGTCAATCGAGCTTCGCTACCAGGGATAGTGACGTCCAGGTTGCGCGGGGAGATGCGCATTGCGTTAGGTTGTGAACGCCGCCGCGGCAAGTGGTACCGCTTGGGCCCAGCTCGGTGGCCTCGGGCGAGAGAAGGCGGAGGAGGCACCATGAGACGCCGGACGCTTCGATGGGTAGGAGCGGCGATCGCTCCAATGGGCGCTGTCTTGATCGGCTGTGCACTGGTCGCCAGTCCGGCCGGAGCGGTCGGTGGCCCTGGTCACTCGGGACCCGGGCGGTTCCTCTTCGTCTCGACCAATGGGACCGACGGCACCAACACGTGCACGCAGCCCTCGAACCCGTGCGCCTCGATCGCTCACGCGGTGAGAGTGGCCCCGAGCGGTGCGACCGTCCTGGTGGAGCCTGGGACCTACACCACCACGTCGGTCGACCTCTCCCAGCCGATCACCCTGAGGGCCCTCGGCCACGTCGTCCTCACCGGGACAGGGCCCATCTTCGACCTGTTCAACTCGACCTCGCCCTCTTCTGGAGTGGTGGGCGTCACCATCCAGGGGTTCGACTTCGAGAACGTGACCGGCACAGGGTACAACGGTGTCATCACGGTGCCTGGCTACGGCGCAGGCGACGTGGCCATCCTCGACAACACCTTCTCGAACGTCAGCGAAGAGGCCGTCGGCTACCACGGCAACAACGGGCTGACAAGTCCGCTGGGGACCGGATGGCGGATCGTCGGCAACACGGTCGACGGCGTCACGGGGACAGGAAGATCCGGGATGTTCCTGGGCGGCCTGAGCGACAGCGTCATCGCCGACAACTCGATCACCGACACCCACCACGCCGGCATCCTGCTCACCGCCAACGCCACAACACCGCCTGCCAACGTCAACAACCTGGTCGTCGGGAACCGGGTGAGCAACGTCCCCTACGAGGGCATCCAGGTTGCCCGCGGGACCACAGTGTCGGTCATGGGCAACGACGTGACCGACGCCGGCACCGCCTGCATGGGGTCTGCCCCGCCAACCGCCTGCGGCTCACCGGGACTCTCGAGCGCCAGTGCGCTGATGCTGTTCAACGCCGACCAGTCGAACATCACGGTCGAGGGCAACGTCGCCACCGACAGCTACGTCGGGCTGGCGGTCGGGCAGCCGCCGTCCTCGGGCACAGGTCCCCTGGGCACCGGCATCACGGTTCGCGACAACGACTTCAGCGGGGACACACTTGCCGGCGTCGCCGACTACGCGCCCACGGGCAGCACATCTCTCGTGGCCCAGTACAACTGGTGGGGCTGCCGGGGTGGGCCGAGCACAGCGGCCGGTGGGTGCTCCGGTGTCATCGGTACAGTCACATTCACGCCGTGGCTGACGCACCCGCCCGCAAGGGGTGGCTTCTTCGGGCCGGGACCCGGAATATTCCCAGCCGGAACATTCCCAGGAAGGGGCGCCGCGGTCGCCGAATCCAGCCGTCATTGACGGCTCCGGTGGGCATGGTGGCAGCGCTTCGCCGTGCCAATGCCGCAGCGGGCGGGTGTCTACGTCGTCGGCGAGCCAGTGGCTCCAGATCGCGGGGACGTCCAGCCGCGTGGCACAGGTACCTCCAGAGATGATCGGGCCGCGCGCGAGCTCACTGCCCGCTCGGCGTGAGCGCGGCTCGTGGCGTGCCGAGCTCGACGGGTCGGCAGACCGTGGTGAGCGCACCTCGGCCCAGGTGACCGGCATCGTCGCCGCTGTCGACGGCCGCCAGATCTTCGCGCCGATCGGCGATGTCGCCCGTCTCGACAGAGCGGGCGTGACCCTCGCGTGCCCCGCGCCCACGCTCGCCGGCTTCGAGCGCCATCCCGACGAGGTCGCGCTGGTCGCGGACTCATGGCCTGTTCCTCGCTGTTAGGCGCCACTTCCAATGAGCACGCCGGCTGCGTCTGGTGGCGGCCGTGGGCGGGAGGACCCCATGCGGGGTGCCGCGTGTCGAGCGGCTCGTCGACTGGGCCGCTGTCTGGCACTTCGGTGAGCCGGGATCGCAGCTGCGCTTCGGGGTTCCCCACGGCGGGACCTCGACTACCTCGACGCCAACCAGATCCTCGCCGAGCTTCCCCCTGAGACCTCTCGGCGGCTCACGAAGCGACTCGGCTACCCCGAGGCGATGGCCGGGGGCTTCATGACGCCGACGCTTGCTCTTGCGCACCTCGGCGACACCGTTGCCCGGGTGCGCCACGAGCTGCTCGGCTTGAGGACTGAAGGCCCACCTCCCGTGGCTCCTACGCTGAGCGGCGGACCCGGTCCCGGTCTGATCGAGGTACACGATCGTCGTTCAGCACTGACCGTTTCGGGCTCGACGACCCACTCCAGCGATCCCGGCGGCAGCGACGCGTCGGTCCCCAAGGCTGTGGCGGAAGCCGAGGCAGCCGAGGGAGCCGGCCTGGAGCCGCTCGTCTCCCGTCAGATGTGGGCGGGCACCGTCGTCGGGTCGTGATGGCGTGGAGGCCGCTCGACTCGCCGTGTCGGTGCCGATGGTCTCGAGGATCTGCTCGAGCGAGGGCGTGCCCTGTGGGCCAGCTCGAGTGTGGTAGATCCGACGACCGAAGGTCGGCTCTGCCGGGGCGTCGCCGAACGGGTCGGTTCCGTCTACGAGGATCGTCGGCGACCCGTGGAAGCCGACGTGCTCGGCGGTGGCAGGGTCTGGTCTCTCCTGCACGGCGATCTCCGGGACAGGGCCGCCGTAGCGGAGGATCGCCTCGTCGACGTGGGCGCAAGCGAGCGCCAGGTTCGGGCATCCGGAGAGGTGCTGGACGGTGACGGTTCGAGCCACGACGCGAACCTGAACCTCCCTCCGACTGGAGAGGGATGGGAGTACCGGGTGACCTCGACCCAGGCCAGTCCCGGAGGTCACGATCCCGGACGGGTGAGAGTGGCGCCGAGCAGCGGTGTCCCGGCAACGGTCTGGACGGTGAGCGAAACCAGCTGAGACGGTGACATGTCGCTGGCGACGTCGACCCGGGCGACGTGGTCCGGCGTCGCCGACCAGTTGCCGATGGTCGCACGTTGCCCGTGTATCCCGGTGACCACGACCTCGCAGTCCTCCCGGGCCGGTAAGCCCTGCAAAGACAGCGCCAGCTCAGTTCCCCACGGCTTGGGTATCAGCGTCACTCTGCCGGCGAGCCGGGTAGATGCGGCCTCGGCGCGCAGCTGGTAGCTGGTTCCCGGCACCGGCGCCAGGGTTGGCGCCACGGCGAAGGCCGTCGCCACGATCAGCCACTACGGCGAAGACGGCCGCCGCCGCCCACACGCGACGAAGGCGTCGGCGGGAGCCCTCCTCGATCCGCCGGGCCTGGGCGAGCAGCCCGTTGAGCAACCCGTCGGGAGGATCGGCAGACGAGGCGCCGACCGCATTGGAAGCGGATGGGCGGGCACCGAACAGGCTGTGATCGAACTGCTGGGAGCCGAGCTGTCGGGGGCCGAGGCGTGCGAGTAGGCCAGGCAACGCGGCGAGCTCCACCAGTTCGGCTCTGCAGGCGTCGCAGTGGCGGAGATGATCGTCGATCTCGGCGCGCGCCGTCGGTCCGAGGCCACCGGTCAGGTAGGAACCGAGCGACAGCCGCAGGTCGTCGTGGGTAGTCATCGAACGTATCCCATCTCCTCGAGTACCGAGCGCAGAGCCCGGAGTGCGTAGTAGGTCCTCGACTTGACCGTGCCGGCCGGGATCCGGAGCTCCGCAGCAATCTCCTCGACGGAGTGCCCGAGATAGATCGAGTAGTAGAGGACTTGGCGGTGCTCGTTGCTGAGGCGCGCCATGGCGTCTGCCAACGCCCAGGTCTCCACGGCGCGCTCCACCTCGTCTGGGCCGGCGATGTCGTCGAGAAGCTCCGGGCCCGAGGTGCGAGCCCGCGCAGTGTCCCGCCGCCAGCTGTCGGTCAAGTAGTTGCGCACCACGGTGAAGAGCCATCCCCGGGCGGATCCGTGGCTGCCGTCGACAGCTTCGGGGTGCTGCCAGGCCCTCAGGAGTGCTTCGGCGACGGCCTCCTCCGCCCTCTCCCGATCCCCTGACAGCCGAAACGCAAATGCAAAAAGAGCACCCGCGTACTCGTCGTGGAGCGCCACGAGGAGGCGCTCGGCCAGCGAAGGAGCGGCCGGACCACCGCCAGCGTCACCACGGCCCACGAGCACCCCCGTCGTGCGATGAGGTCATGGTCTCTACAACGCAAGCACTGGCGATGCCGTTCATCACGAGCTCGGCTGAACCATCCGGCCGCCCACTGCGTTGCTGTAGCTGGAAACGTTTCGAACCCTACGGAGGAGTTTCATGCGACACCTCGGATCCAAACTGGCGCTCGGCGCCATCAGCGTCGGCGTGCTCACCGCCCTACCCGCCGCGGGCGCATTCGCCAGCGGTCCGCCCGCGGCCCCCACCGCCTTCGCCACCGCCGTGATCACCCCTGCCGGGGGCAGCGTAAGCGGGTTCGGGATCACTGCCACCTTCGCCCCGGGGGCCGTCACCCACGACGAGCTGGCCATCCTCGGCAACTGGCCCAACGGCCTGGACGTGGCCCCCCCGAGCGGCCATGCGGTCAAGACCTTCGGCCTACAGATCTGCAACGACTCGACGGGCTCACCGACCAACTGCACCAGCGAGCTCGGCAACTATCCCAACTCCCCGAGCGCCGGAGGAATCGAGCGTATCGACGGGCAGAGCGTTCCTCATACGGGACCCCAGAGCGGAGTCAACTTCGGGACAGCCACGCACAAGCTCGTGAGCTTCACCATCGACACCGGTGCCACGGCTGTGTACATCTACAATCCGAACTCCAGCACCACCGCGCAGGCATACCC
>JAJZJY010000206.1 GCA_021809885.1 Actinomycetes bacterium | reverse complement strand
CCGACCACCGGCTTGTTGAGCGGGTGGCCACCCATCGAGCCGTAGAACTGGGCATCCCCGAAGGCGAAGATCCCGCCGTCCGAGGCCACCTCCCAGTAGCCGCCGCCGTCAGGGGTCGCCGCGATGCCGACCACCGGCTTGTTGAGCGGGTGGCCACCCATCGAGCCGTAGAACTGGGCATCCCCGAAGGCGAAGATCCCGCCGTCCGAGGCCACCTCCCAGTAGGTGCCGGTGGCAGCGGCAACGTTGGCCACTGCCGGGTGGCACGACGTCACGCACGAGGCACTCGGCGTGGCGGCCGCTGCGTCGGCCGACGGAGCCACGATGGCTACCACCACGCTGGCGACTGCAGCGCCAACCAGCCAGCCTCGAACTCTGAGGTGCTTCACCTTGCCCGCGCGCATCCGCCCATCCCCCCGCCATTCGAAGCACTCGACTCCGAATCGTAAGGGCGTCGACTCGATGACGCCCTCGACTTGCGGAAAGGTCTATCCGTCAAAGGAGGAACGGTCAAGCGGTGGGGTCGATCGGGGGGGGACGGAGGCCAAGCGGCGCTGGTTCCTGCTTGCTGTGTGGCCGTCGGCCATGCCTCGTCGCGTAGAGCCGCTTCGCGCACTCGGACGACGAGCACCCCTTGGACAGTCAGCGGGTTGCCCTCCCTCCGTCAGGACGGAGCCCCGCCGTGCACCGGGGTCCCGCCTTCCCCTGTGGCACAAACCCAGGGCAACGTCGAAGATCTGCTTGCGCCACCGACCGGTCCCCGGACGGTGTGGTCCATGGAACCGCCATCGACGACGACCGAGACGACCACCACCTGCCCTGACCGAAGGGCGATCGCCGAGAAGATCGCCTCCTACCAGCCAAGACAGCTTCCCGACGCCGTCGCCGCGTGCGTGCTTCCCGAGCTGCGGGCACTCGTCGCCCGGGCCGAGCCGGCCAACCCGGACCAGGCTCGGCAGTTCCTCGTCGCCGCCACCCGCTTCCTTTCGGACCTGGCATCGCTCGGCCCCGGTCCGCTCCGTGAGCTCCTGACGGAGACCAACATCGCCCGCTGGGAGCACGCGCACCTCCAGGCCGGCGGCAGCAGGCAGACGCGCCGCAACTACGGCCCCGTGCTCCGTCGCTTGGAGCGTGTCTCCCGGGGCCTGCCCGCCAGGCTGCACGGCACGGGACGTGCCCGTTCGAGCATCGCCCCCTACGACGTCACCTGGCTCGCAAAGCGCTGCCGCGACGTCGCGCCCGGGTCTCCTGAGGCCGCCGCCTGCGTCGTCGCCTGTGCGGGTGCCGGGCTCCACCCGGAGCGTGTCGTCGGAGCGCGCCTCGACACGGGACCAACAGGTCTGGCGCGCGTGGTGCTGGACGACGGGTGCCGCCCGGTCGTTGCACCCTTCGACGACGTGGCCCGGCTCCTCGAAGGCGTCGTCATCGACGACGGCGCCTGGCAACGGGGGCGCGCCGCGGTCTCCGGAGACGGCGAGCAGCTCACGATCACGCGCCTGGCGAAGACCTGGGTCGCGGCGGTTCTGGCCCTTCCCCTGCCGTTCTCCCAGCTCGTCGCCACGTTCGACCTCACCCGTGCCCGGATCGACGCGGTGGCCCCGCACCTGGAGGCACCCGCCTTCTCCGATGTTGTGCCCCTGTTGCGAGGACGTGTGCACGTTTCGATTGCGCCGTAGCCGGTTCTTCGCACTGTCCCCTCGACGCCGTCCGAGCGGACGGCGGGAAGGGACCGGCGATGAGCACCACACCGAGCACGGACCGAGGGGCCCCGAGGCGCCCGTCAGCGGCAGCTGCCAAGCGGCTGGCTCGCCAGGTGCGCGAGCACGCGCGCGAACCGGGCTCGCTCCCCACGGAGCTCGAGAGCTACCTCACCACCTACGTCCCCTCCGGCATCGACGAGGAGACCTGGGCAGCTGTCCGCGATGCCCACGCCGCCGTCATGCGCAAGAGCCGCGTCGACCGGTTGCCGACCTTCCGGAACCGTTGCAGCGAGGCCGCCGCCTACCTCGCCTGGCGCTTCACGCAGGGACGCTCCCTGGTCATCACGGACGCCTTCAGCTTCGCCGCGATCGACGAGTACTACGCGCGAGGCTGCCGGAGCCTGTCGCCGGCCAGCCGGAACGATCGGCGGAGCCGGCTCCGGAGCATCGCCCAGGCCGCGAACCCGGGGACGGCCGCGCCACCTCGCGCCCCGACCGAGGGCCACCAGCCGGTCAAGCCGCCCTATTCGCCCCGCGACGAGGCCAACATCAAGCGCGTCGCCTTCACCCAGCGCCGGGACACGCCGCGCCAGCGGCTGTGCGCCGTCGTCGGTCTCTGCATGGGTGCGGGCCTCAGCGCGAACGAGCTGCGCACCCTGCATGTCGAGCACATCTCGGACCTCGGCGACGAGGGCATCGTCGTCACCGTCCCCGGGGCCCGGAAGCGCCGTGTCGTCGTCCGCTACGAGTACGAGGAGCTGGTCCGGCTCGGCGTCGCACGCCGGTCAACGGGCTCGCTCGTGATCGGCAAGGACGTCAACCGGCACAACATCGTCTCCTCGATCGTCGAGAAGTGCGAGATCTTCGGCGACGTGCCCCGCATCGAGGCAGGGAGGATGCGCTCCACCTGGCTGGCGTGGCTCGTCGCGCGTGCCGTGCCCGTCCAGGTGATCCTCACCGCCGCCGGGCTCCAGTCGGCGCGCACCCTCGCCGAACTCCTTCCTCACCTCCCGCCCTCGGCAGCGGGCGACGAGGTGCTTCGCGGGGGTGGTGACCGATGAGCACCTACAGCCCCGACTTGCTTGCGAAGGTCGTGCACGTCGTCGACATGAGCAACGCCGTCGACCTCCTGGAGGAAGGAATGCTTCGGTCCAGCCGAGGTCGCCGGTCCAACCACACGACGCTTCGGCTCTTCTTCATCGGAGGAATCCTCAGCACGACACTGCACGGAAGCGGGGTGATCGAACACATGCACAAGGTCCTCGTCGAGGAGCTGCCACTCGACGTGCAGTGGCGACTCGGCGTCCGCCAGTGGGTCAGCGGGACCGACGGCCAGCACAAGGAACGCTGCCTCACCCTGGATGACTTCTACAACCTGTCGCGCCGGTTGGCGAAGTATCTCGACTACGGGATCGGCTCCGCCCCGGACCTCGATGACGACGAACGAGCCCGGCGGCACTCGGTCGTCCAGACCGTCTGCGACACCTTCTGCGCCATCTTCGACGACCCGGACATCACGGCATCGGCACAGGGTTGGATCAGTTCGGTGGTGGCCATCGACGCCACGGGGATCTGGTCGTGGGGACGCGGATCCTTCCGCGAGCCCGAGCCGGGCGCTGCGGCATCTGACGAGCCGGGCGCTGCGGCATCTGACGAGGCGGACGAGGCGGCGCCTGGCGAGCCGGAGGGCAACACGGTCTGTGGTGCCGGCACCGGAGACGAGGACGCGGTCCCTGCCGGCCTCGCCCTGGACGTCACCACCATGTCCCGAGCGGGCGACGTCGGCGGCGGCCATCCCCACGACCCCGACGCGCGCCCGGGGAAGAAGACGCGCAAGGACGGGGCCAAAGAGGGGTTCTTCGGCTACGAGGAGCACACCACGGTGAGGGCGTCACTTGCCCCGAGCGGCGACCCTGCATGGGAGCCGCCGCTCATCCGCTCCTTCGAGGTGACTCCGGCGAGCACGGACGTGGTCGACGTCTCGCTCGGCATGCTCGATCGCTGTGCGCCCACGCCCGAGGACATCATCGTGGACCGGCACTACTCCTACAAGGACGTCTTCCGCTGGAAGGACCAGCTGACCGCTCGAGGCATCCGCCAGCACCTCGACCTCCGTGGAGACGAGCAGGGCTTCATCGACGTGGACCAGGTCAAGTTCGCGGCTGGTTGGGCGCACTGCCCGGCTACGCCAGCTGACCTTGGAACGATCGTGCGCCCGCAGCCGACCGCGTCCAAGGAGACGATCGACCGTTCCATCAAGCGCATCGAGCTCCGCCAGCGCTATGCCTTCCGCCGCATCACGACACCGGACGCATCCGGCAGGGCCCGCTGGGAGTGCCCGGCGAGCGCCGGCACGGTCGGCTGCCCGAACTGCCCCGGCACGGTCGCGGCGGCGATCTCCCTCGGTCTTCCAGTCATCGAGAACCCGCCCGCCCTCGCTGGGCCGAACGCCCCGGCGTGCTGCACGCAGCGAACGGTCACGATCACGCCGCCCGCGCTGGTCCGCAAGCTCATGCAGCCCTTCTACTGGGGCTCGAAGCAGTGGCGCGAGATCTTCGGGAAGCGCACCTACGTCGAGGGTTCGTACGGCAACCGGAAGAACCCGTCGACCGAGAACCTTCGTCGCGGCTACCTCCGGGTGACGGGCGTCGCCCGGGTCAACCTCTTCAGCATCTTCCCCGTCGTCTCGTACAACCTCCGGATGCTGCAGAACTGGCACGACCGCACCGGGCTCGGCAATCCGGACCACCCGCTCCTCGCCAAGGCGCCGCAGAGCTTCGGGTTCAAGCTGCTGACCGAAGCCGAGTCCCAGGCGATCGGCGAGCGCTTCCTCGAGGCCAAGGCCAGCTGAAGTCCCCGCTTCGACGCTCCCCATCCCGCATCGAGGACTGGGCGGCTGTGACGCCACCGTGTTCTGGCGCGCGCCCACCTACGCGGTGGTGGCAGCCGGACGCGAGCGGTGAGCCAGGGGCGCGCCGTTGCCTCCTGCCACTTGTGACGGCGGTCGCCCGGGTGGCCGGCACCTCCCCGCCGAGCGCGTGTGTGCACGATCTCGGTTCGAGGTGTGCACACCCACGGCCCTCTCCGACATTCGTAGCCCCTGAGCTGGACAAATGATTTCTACGAAGACCCCGCTCCGGGGTCTTCGTAGAATTCGGCGAGAGGACCTCGTAGAAATCAGCGATCGGTAGGCCGGGGTCCCCCGGCGTCGCCGGAGCGTGCCGTCCAGCAGGGCCGCACCACGGAGACGGGCCTCACTGCCTGCTGGGGAGGGCGGGAGCGACCCGACCTCGGGTGCGGGATGGTCCTTGACCAGAGTTGGCCACCAGCAGCCGACCGCGGCTGCCCGCGAGCTGAGGGAGAGCGCGGGGGTCTGTTGCACGTGGAGGGTCCCCGACAGCTCGCCCACGTGACCTGCTCATCGACCTTCAGTGCAGAGCGATCGGCACCCCGGTCGAACGCACGACACCCTCGCGGAGTTCGAAGCCGCGTGCTACCGTCAGGCAGCACGCGTCCTCGATGCGGTTTCCCAGGAGCCGGGGCAGTCACAGAACCCGGGATGCTTCTCTATGTCGTCAAGTCACCGGGATCGGATGGGCGGTTCAGCATCTCTCTCCGAGGTGAGCGAGTGAACTGCGAGCAGGCGATCGAACTCAAGCTCGGTCGGGCCAAGCATCACCTCGAAGAGATCGAAGGAATTGTGGCGCCATGGCGGGACAGCCACCCGTACGACAGGCAAGAGGTAGTCGAGGGCAAGGACAAGGTCTACGCCTATCGCCTCAAATTCACCTCTGAGCCAGACCAGAGCCTCCCTACCGTCGTGGGGGACTTCATTCAGAACGTCAGAGCGTCCCTGGACTACCTGATGACGGGCCTGGTGCCGTCCGACCGGCGAACCAAGACGTACTTCCCGATCTTCGACGTCGACCCTTTCGCCAAAGACCCCGACAACAGACGGAAGTACCTTCAACGAGACGCGATGGATCGTAGGCGGTGGCGCACCTACACGAAGGGCGTCCCGCCCAATCCACTCCGGCTCATCCACGAGTTCCAGCCGTACGCGCTCGGCGCCCACCGGAGGGGAAACCTCCGGATCCTGTGGGCCCTGAAGAAGATCTCCGACGCCGACAAGCATCGAGAACTCACGACCACTCCACTCGGCCTCGAACACGTTCACGTCCAAGTCGACGGGGAGACAAACGAGACATTCGACGCCCTCTGTGTCAACCTCCGGTGAGGCAGGTCCTACTGCCGTTCCGTTGAGCTGAGAGGGCGGGGAAGGAACTCCCCGAGATGGCGATCACGAGCAACCATCCCGTCGACGCGCGCCACGATGACGCCGTGACGAACGACACCGATCCGGAGCCCGAGGTCCCCGAACGGGCCCGGGGACCACGCCGGTTCCCCGCGGCCTACAAGGCGAGGATCCTCGCCGAGTACGAGACGCTCTCGAAGGCTGAGAAGGGCGCGTTGCTGCGTCGCGAGGGCCTCTACTCCTCGCTCATCACCGAGTGGCGCCGCCAGCGCGACCAGGGCGCCGAACAAGCGCTCGGTCGCAGCCCCGGACGCCAGCCGGGCGACCTTCGGGACAAGGAGATCGCCCGGCTGAAGCGCCGGACCGAACGCCTGGAGGCCGACCTGGACAAGGCCCGCAAGGTGATCGAGGTCCAGGGAAAGCTCTCAGCGCTGTTGGAGCAGCTCGCCACCGACAGCGCGCCGGACGAGAGGGGCGAGATCAAGTGATCGACGAGGCCATCGGCGAACTGGCCCCGGTGGTGGGCGTGAAGGCGGCCTGCCGGGCGCTCGGCGAACCCCGAGCCCGCCACTACCGCCGGCACCGCACGTCTCCGGCGCCGCCTCGTCCCGAGCGGGTTCCTGCCCCTCAGCCGCGCGCCCTCTCCGAGGTGGAGCGAAAGGAGATCCGTCGGATCCTGAACAGCGACGAGCACGCAGACGAGGCGCCGGCCACCGTCTATGCCAAGCTCCTCGACGAGGGCACCTACCTGGGCTCGGTCTCCACGATGTACCGGGTGCTGCGCAGCTTCGGCGAGGTCGGCGACCGCCGGCGCCACGCCACCCACTCTGCCAGGAAGAAGCCCGAGCTCGTGGCCAGCGGTCCCAACCAGGTCTACAGCTGGGACATCACCAAGCTGCACGGGCCGCAGAAGTGGACCTACTACTACCTCTACACCGTCATCGACATCTTCAGTCGCTACGTGCCTGGCTGGATGCTGGCGCACGCAGAGAACGCGGGGCTCGCCGAGACGCTCCTCGAGGAGACGATCACCAAGCAGGGCATCGAACGGGGCCAGCTGACCATCCACTCCGACCGGGGCTCGCCGATGATCGCCAAGCCCGTCGCTCACCTCCTGGCCGATCTCGGGGTCACGAAGAGCCACAGCCGTCCGCACACGTCCAACGACAATCCGTTCATCGAGAGCCACTTCCGGACCCTCAAGTACCGGCCGGACTTCCCAAGGGCCTTCGGCTGCTACGAGGACGCCCACGCCCACTGCGGACGGTTCTTCACCTGGTACAACGACAACCACCGTCATTCGGGTATCGGGTTCCACACCCCGTCCGACGTTCACTACGGCCGAGCGGAGCTCGTCCGTTCACGGCGTGCTGGCGTCCTCACCGCTGCCTACCTCGAGCATCCCGAACGCTTCGTCCGCCGGCCACCGGTGCCGCCGCCGCTGCCTGTGACCGTGTGGATCAACCGACCCGAGAAG
>JAJZJY010000205.1 GCA_021809885.1 Actinomycetes bacterium | reverse complement strand
CCTCCCCGGGCATCGAGACCACGACGTCTGCTGCCTGGGAGTGGAAGTAGGCGTGGGCGAGCTCGTGAGCCAGGGTGAAGACCTGTCGGCCAAGGGTCATCTGGGAGTTGACAGCGATGCAGAAGCCTGCCTGGGGGTGGTTGTAGAAGAACCCCGAGGGTGCCTCAGCGAGGTCGGCGCCGAGCGCGATGCGCCAGATGAGCACGTGCTCGTCGAGCACCTGGAACGGATCACCGAGCGCTCCGCCGCCCAGGTTGAGCTGGCGGCGAAGCTGACGGGCCGCCCAGGCGCCCTCCTTGCCACTTGCGCCGCGCGCCGCAGCGAACGGGCTGCGACCCGGCCCCGGCAACACGGTGCCCATCTCCTGAGCCAGCTCGACGTACTCAGACACACGCTGCTCGAACAGCCGGAGCCCACCCTGCGCGCTCTCGGCGAGATCCCTCGGAGCAGCCCGGAAGAGCATCCCGCTCACGTCGACCCCTGCTCCAGCCAGCTCCTCACCTGCCAGCAAGGACTCCAGCGACGTCCCATAGAGGCGGGCCAATGCCGCCGCGACGGCGAGCGGGACCTGGCGACGCCCCGCCTCGTAGTAGTTGAGCACGACCCGGTTGATCCCCACCGCCTCGGCCGCCGCCTCCTGCGACAACCCGGCCCGCTCCCTGCCCGTACGCAACATCTGACCGATCGATTCCAGCGCACACCTCCTTGGTGTTACAATCACAGCGTTATCGTTGGCCAGTGTAACCACGATCAGGGACGGACCGCACCAGGGAAGGGAGGTGACAACCATGACCGATCGCAGGGCGGGCCCGAAGCAGGGCCTGTGCGTGCCGAGAACGTCATCCAAGGACTGCGACCTGCCCTTTGACGGCAGGGGTCGAGCCCGGCGAACATGCGTCGGTGACCCTCTCGTTCCTCTACCGGGCATTCCGCCGGGTGCTTCAGCTGATCCGCCTCATCAGTCGCAGTGACACGGACCTCGCGATCGAAGTCGTCGTGCTGCGCCACGAGGTGGCGGTCCTGCGACGCCAGGTGCATCGACCGGCGCTCGAGCCGGCAGATCGAGCGGTGCTGGCCGGGCTCGCAGGGCTGCTCACCCGCCAGCGTCTCGGAGGCTTCTTCGTCCAACCGTCGACCGTCCTTCGCTGACACCGGGGCCTCGTCGCCAAGCGCTGGACGTACCCGCACGGCCAGCCCGGTCGACCTGCCATAGCGAAGGGAAGCGCCGCACTCGTGCTCCGCTTGGCGAAGGAGAACCCCAAGCGGGGATATCGCCGCATCCACGGTGAGCTCGCCACCATGGGCATCACCATGGCCGCCTCAAGGCTCTGGGCGATCTTGAAGCGCCACGGCGTCGACCCATCCCCGCGGAGGTCGGGACCGACCTGGGCACAGTTCCTTGCCGCACAGGTGAAAGGGCTGATGACGTGCGACTTCTTCCATGTCGACACCATGCTCCTCCGCAGGCTCTACGTCCTCGTGTTCATCCACCGCGACACGCGCCAGGTGCGGGTCGCAGGCGTGACCGCCAATCCGGTCGCCGACTGGGTAACCCAGCAGGCTCGCAACCTCTCCATGAGGCTCGCCGACCAGGCGAGTACGGCCAAGTTCCTCATCCGCGATCGCGACACCAAGTTCACCGCTTCCTTCGACGCCGTCTTCGTTGCCGACGGCATAAGGACCATCAAGTGCCCCGTCCGGGCGCCCCGGTCAAACGCCATCTGCGAACGCGTGATCGGCACCATCCGGCGCGAGTGCCTCGACCCGATGCTCATCCTCGGACGGCGTCACCTCGAAGCATTCCTTGCCGAGCACGTCGAGCACTACAACGCGCACCGACCCCACCGGTCCCTCAGCCAACGACCGCCCGCCACCTCCGATGCGACACCTCCCGCCATCGGCGACGTTGACGCCGCCAGGCTACGAAGAGCCGATCGTCTGGGTGGCCTCGTCCACGAGTACCGGATGGTCGCCTGAGCTGGGCGGACGGGGTTCTCGGCACCCACAGGTCCGCGATCCGCCCTGCGGTGAGCAGCAGGCTCCCGTAGACGAGCACGTAGGCATCCATGATCCATTGCAGCTCGCCGGTCGAGGCATGCAGGTCCCGTTCGATGCTCGGGAGCGCGACGTTGAGCGCGGTGGTGTCCATCGCCGCGAGCGCCAGGCTCACCGAGAGGACCGCGAGGACCCAACCCCGGCGTTCCTGGCAGCGCCAGGGAACCCCCCGGCAGGAGGGAGCGCCGGTAGAGCGCATCCCCTCGATATCCACCAGCATGTGGGACCCCCCGGCAGGAGGGAGCGCCGAGGACATGCCCGGTCGCGATGCTCACGCTATGCCGGCGCCCGCAGTGCAGCACACCGGGTCGCCGGCATCGACCGGCCCGCCGAAGTCCTCGGCGTCGGCGAGCACGACGTAGTACTCGAAGCGCTCGCCGTCAGGGCCGGTCACCCAGAACTTGTCCTGGCGGGCGTAGCAGCAGGTGGCGAAGGCAGCTCGGTGAGCGGATCGGGTCGAGCGCTCCTACGACGGGCCAGCCGCGACAACGGGGATGGCATGATCTCTCAATGCCTGAACGGCCCTGGGTTGCGCTCGTCACCGGCTCTGCGTCGGGGATCGGCGCCGCTATCGCACGACGGATGTCGGCAGACGGCATGGTCGTCGTCGTGCATTCGCGTACCAGCCGCGACGCCGGGCTCGATCTGGCCAACGAGCTCGGCGGCACCTACGAGCAGGCGGACCTGGCCGATGAGATCGAGTGCAAGGCGCTCATCGACGCCGTCATCGGTACCCACGGCCGCCTCGACGTGCTCGTGAACAACGCAGGGATCAGCTGGCCAATCCCCCACGACGACCTCGATGCCGTCACCGCGTCGGTGTGGCGGCGCATCCTCGACGTCAACCTCATCGCTCCGTGGCTCCTGACCGCCAACGCTCTGGCGTACTTGCGTGCCTCTACGAAGCCGGGAGGGGGAGCGGTGGTCAACATCACCAGCCACGCGGGCGTCCGCCCGAAGGGCTCATCGATCCCCTATGCGGCGAGCAAAGCCGCGCTCAACCACACCACCCGGCTGCTCGCCGCTGCCCTCGGCCCTGACGTTCGCGTCAACGCCGTCGCCCCCGGCCTCGTCGACACCCCGATGACCGCCGAGTGGACCGAGGCACAGCGCCTCTGGCGCGAGGCGGCTCCCATGGGCCGTGCCGCTCAGCCCGATGATGTCGCCGACATCGTGTCAGCCCTCGTCGCCAACACCTACATCACCGGCGAGGTCATCCTTCTCGATGGTGGGCTCAACCTGCGGTAGGCGCCTGGCCGACCAACCCCCTGTGGACGCCCCGTCGGCGGCGAGCACCCTGTTCCAGGCCATTTCCGTACCCGCCCGGAGGACTGCCCGGTCATGGAGCGCTATCCGTGACAGCCTGGAACGGGCGGCCCGGCCCCTCGCCGTGCCAATCGGCGCGCCTCCGCAGGAGACTCGTTGATCAGTGCAGTGCATACGCATGCCCTGTGCATGCACACGTAACAGCGGCTCGGAGGACGCCATCGACCGGCATGTCGCCATGGAACCGCAGCTCACCGGCCACATCTCGCCGCGCACATCCTGCATACGCATGCGTACGCAGGATTGATAAGGCCCCGAGAAAAACACCCGAGAAACTCGGATCTTCGACACGAGTCCCGGCACGAACCCGCTGGTCACAGCCTTGTGCATACGCAAAAGGGCGTGCAGAACCAGACGAACTAGTGGCGGGGGTTCAGGACCATCGCACGACCATCGGGTGACGAACCCAACGAAGGCGCTGGTCACGGGACCGCGCACATTCGTGCATAGGGCAACTGCCCTACTCAGATCCTCACCTACGCAAGCGAATGTCCCGAGAAACCCGCCTCTTAGAGATCGAGGATCACCGTCAGCTGGCTTCGCGGACGCGAAGGTCGACGTGCAGCCCTGCCGCAGTGAGCATGTTCACGAGGGTGTCGATGCTGAACAGGTCGATCTTCCCTCGGGTGAGATCAGAGATGCGTGGCTGGGTCACGCCGAGACGACGAGCCGCCTCCGCTTGGGTCATGGCGGACCGCTCGATGTAGGCGCTCAGCTCCTGCATGAGCGCGGCGCGGATCTTCAGGTTCTCCGCCTCCTCCGGAGACTTCTCGATGGCGTCCCACACACTGGCGTGGCGTTCGGTGGTCATGGCTGCTCCTCTGCTCGAGTGCTCTCGATGGCCAGGCGGTAGCGCTGCTTGGCGAGGTCGACATCCGACTTCGGGGTCTGGCGGGTCTTCTTTTCGAAGCAGTGCAGGACGAAGACGGCGTTGCCGATGCTCGCCACGTAGAGGACGCGGTATGCGTCGCCCTCGGCTCGGACACGGATCTCCCGACATCCCGGTCCGACCGACGCCATGGGCTTCCAGTCGGTCGGGTCCAGGCCCCTCTGGACCAAGAAGAGCTGGTAACCGGCGCGTTGGCGCGCCATGTCTGGGAAGTTCCGAAGATCGTCTGCCGAGCCACCGACGAACACGACATCCTTCACCTCGAGGACTATACAAGACTTTGTATGGCATCGGGCATCGCCACCTCGAAGCCATACTCGACGAGTCGTCGAGCACGACGACGCCCATTGTCCGCGGCGATCCCTCAGGCTCATTCCCATACGCCGCCCGCCCCGCACGCACCCATCCGGCGCTCAGCGGCCATGTCGACCACGCCAGACCGGGCAAGGGCGACCCGCCTGGGCGGACTCATCCACACGTAGCGATTGGTGGCGTGAAATGGTCAGATGGAGTATTCGGCACCCACGGGTCCCGAAGCTGAGCGGGTAGCGCCTGGCCGGTCAGGCGGGCGAGCCCGGCGACGTCTCCTTGGTGCAGGTACGCCACTGCGAATCGCCTCCCGTCGGGCGACTGGAGCGCCACCCGGATGAGCCCGGAGACGACAAGGAACAGTGGTGGACCGTCGAGGAGACGACCCCTCGGTAGCTCGGCACGAACCGACTGGGCGAGGAGTTGGTCTCGCAGTCGGTCCGGCAGCCGGGCGAGCGCGCTCCTCCCGAGAGCCGCGTGTACGTCCTCATGCGGAAACGGGTCAGGTCCGCTTTGGGCGTTGGTCACGCGACGCGCTCTCTAGCTTCAGTCGAACAAACCGTTCGAAGAGGCACCTGCCGTCGCGGGACGCCCACCGGGCGCGAACGCCAGTTCTGAAATCGGACGTCGCTGGAACCTCGCGGGCAGAGCATTCCACTCCTACCGTGCCGGGACGTATTCGCGCAGCGAGCCAGCAATGGCAAGGAGGCTGGCGGTCGGGAGGGTATCTGCGACGTGAATGCCGTAGGCGACGGTGCCCTGACTGACGTCGACGGTGATGCCGAGGTCGAGGAAGCTGACGGTGGCGCCGCCTGGCCGGGGGCTGGTCCAGGTGGTGAGGTAGGCGGCCAGGCCGTCGGGCAAGGTGACCGCTCTTCCTTGAAGTTCGGGAGGAACGCCGGGGTTGGGCGCGTGGTTGTACTCGGTGATCACCAGGGCGGGCTCGCCCGACGGGGCGTCATAGATCAAGGTGAACGAGGCCAGCTTGCCGCCAGGGATCTCGCCGATAGGAGTCCTGATTGCCCCGAGGGTGAAGCCTGCTGGGAGGCTGATCGGTATGAGAGGGGTAAAGGAGCTGGCCTGGTCGAGTTGGCCCAATCTGTGGATCGCTCCGACGAACTGGTTCGGTTCGAGAGTGCCTGGGGGTGGCGAGGAGGGAAAGTCCGAGGCGGGCATCCGTAGACCGACGTGGAGGTTGCTCACCATGATTCGCTGGGCGAGGGTGCCGTTCGAATAGCGCAAGGTGGCTTCGAGCAGTAGGCCGCTGGGCCGGTCGATGGTGAAGGTGGCCGGGCCATCGGCGGCAGGGAATGCCGCACTCGGACAAGGACTTGCTCCGAGATCGAGAACCTCGGTGTGCTGGCCGTCGACGAGCGGTCCGTTGGCATCGAGGTACACGCGCCGGGCGCAGCGGCCGCGGACCTGGCTACCCAGGGCTGTGGGGCTGATATAGGGGCCGTAGGCAAAGGCTTGGGGGAGTGAAGTCGACAGACCGACCTGGGCGTGGTGAGTGATCAGGTTCTCGCTCCATGCGGTGGCACCGTCGGCCACCACGAGCGTCTTCTCAGTGTCGCCGTCGGCGAGGGTGACGTGTTCTGTAACCAACCAGTGCGTGGCGTTCGCCACCTGGACTTGGTAAACGACGGATGCTGGCGGGGGGTTCGGCTCCGTCGTGTCGGGCGGCGTGGTGTTGATGACCTGCTCGGTATAGGACATATCGTGCAAGTCCACGCCTGCTTCGGCCCTAGCCACCTGGGCGACGACCAGCTGAATGGCCCGACGCTCAGCAGACGGGCCCAAGGTGGCCACCCGGGGTCGTGAGACGCCAGAGAAGACGGCAAGCGCGACAACGACCACTGTGGCCACGACAACGCCGACAGCGCCGAGCACCAGATCACGGCGCCACCTCGGATGCATCGGGCGCCTCCGAGGAAGCTCGATCCCCCCACCCTCGTCCAGGCGAGCTGCCACCGCCGCTGCAACACGAGCGTCGAACGTGGAGTCGACCTCATGGGGCAAGCGGCGTAGCCGGGCGACAAGCACCTTGAACTCGGCGTCTTCTTCGTCCTCGTCGGGATCCAAGGGCAAGCGTTCTTGTGTGATCGGCTGGTAGCCAACGATGCGGGCCTTTGCCCAACGCAGCGGGTCACTCATCGTCAACACTTCCGCGGGATCGTGCCACTTCAGCTCGAAGAGCGAGCAGTGCCCGGTGTTGGAGTTGGCGGAGCGCGCCGGGGCTCATACCCATCTCCTCGGCGACCTCGCTTACTTGTCGATCTTCGAAGTAGCGGAGGGCCAGCACTCGCCGGAATCGAAGTGGCAGCTTGGACAGCAATGCCAGGAGGGCGTCGACGTTCAGGACAGCCAGCACTTGGTCTTCCACCTCCACTGGGCTCGGCCCTACTCCCCACTCGCGTTCGGAGAGCCGTCGGCGCCGACCCTCGGTCCGCCAGCGGTCCCTTACCAGGTTGCGGGCGGTTGTCGCCGCGTATTTCTCTAGTGATCCGTCGACGTCGGGGAGCAGATGCTTCGCCGAGAGCATCCGCACAAATACCTCCTGCGTAATGTCCTCGGCATCTTCGCGGCTACGTGCGGCGCCAAGCACGACCCGGTAGATGATTGGGCGCAGCCGAACGCATATAGCATCGATCGCAGGCCGATCGCCGCCCATTGCCATCTGGACGAGCGCCGACCCTGAGTTGTTCGCGGTCGCCGTCGCGCCGATATCATTGGCCGCGGGGTCCTCATCTTCTGGTGCCGGTGCGCGCATCGCCCAGCTCATCTCCTCGCCACGATCACACCAGGCCAGCCCGACGGCCACCAGGCACCCATGTTCCACACCCTTACCAGACGAG